>JAYFPV010000344.1:0-1947 GCA_034927465.1 Lawsonibacter sp. | reverse complement strand
TCATTCTGGTGGAGCAGGAACCCCTGTCCCGCACCCTAAGCAGGCGGTAAATCAGTTATTATTCCAAATACCACGCCGTGTCGGTGGCAAAAAACCACAATACCGTTCGACACACTGGGCGTCCCAGGATGGCGGACAGGGCCTTGCTGTATGCCTCCAGTTGGGGACGATACGCCTCTGCTCTGGACGGCTCGCCGCTTGGGGCGATGCGATCGCTTTTGAAGTCCACAATGGTTACGCCTGCTCCATCGTCAAACCATGCGTCAATCACCCCTTGGAGGAGTACCTGTTCTCCCTCATCTGCCTCTTGGAAGTAATCTTGGGCAGAAACCAAAATAGAAAATTTAAATTCCCGGCGGCACTCCGCCGCCTTGGTCATGGCATGGCCCAGCGGGCTTTCCAGAAAAGCGGACAGCCGCTCGGGCTGGATAGCCTCTCCCTGAAGTTTAGTCAGGAACCCGCCTGCCACTAGATTCTTCAGTTTCGCACGGATGCTCTCCGTGCTGTGATCTCCCTGAAGCGGCAAGTACTGCATTGCCTGATGAAGCGCGGTTCCCCGCTGGGCCGGAGTCAGTCCATGCTTCTCCAAAATAAAGTTGGGGCGGTAAATTGGCTGGCTTCGGCCCGGTAGCTGCAGGGTCAGCGCGCTTTCCTCTGCTGCTTCCTGATCCAGAGTCCGTCCTTTCATTTGGGTCGCGGTCAGCTTGGACGGAATATTGGTGCAGGCCAGATAGGGATAGCGCCAGGCAAGCATTTCGGCCAAACCTTCCGTCCCCGCTGTTTCCCTCTCCGGGCAGTGGGAAAAATTTCCCTGCTTCGGTACGTCGTTCCCGGTCAGGGACATGCCCTCCACCCAGCGAATATCCCACGCGGGACCAATCGCAGTTCCTTCCACTTCGGGCAGGCCAGCCGCCGCGCGCAGCGCAGCCGCCTCAGGGTGGGTAAGGGCATGCAACAGAATCCACTGCCCCACATTTTGCTGGTTTTCCAGCGTTATCGGGGAGACCGGAAGGGACAAATCCTCCCCCAGCCGCTCCACCGCCCGCATGCCATCCGTCAAAGCTAAGGTCAAAATCAGCTTTTCCTTGGCCCGGGTCATGGCCACATACAGCAGACGCAGCTCCTCTGCCATCATTTCCCGTTCCAGCTGACGGGCCACCGCACGTCGTGCCAGGGTGGAGTATTCCACCATCCGCTCCCGGTCCAGCCCCTTGGGGCCAATTCCAAGCTTTGGATGGAACAACACCGGGCGCATCAGATCATCCCGGTTCAGCCGCCGGGTCAGTCCGCACACCAGCACCACTGGCTTTTCCAGCCCCTTGGAGCGATGAATGGACAGGATGGACACGCCCTCTCCCTCCCGACCTGGGCCGGCGGAGGATATTTTCGCATTCATCTCTTTGAGCCGCTCCAAGCGCCGCAGAAACTGAAACAGAGAGCGGCACCCCGCCTCCTCCATCTGACCGGCCAGGGCATACAGGGACAGCAGGTTGTCCTGCCGCTCCCGGCCTCCATCCATGGCGCCGAAAACACCCAGCAGGTTGGTTTTTTCATAAATATGCCAAATCAGCTGGCGGCAGGTTTTGTCCCCCGCGCCAAAGCGCAGCTCGGCCAACCCCTCCAAAAAGTTCCGGCACTCCTCGTCCCCCTGCTCTCTCCCTTGGATCAGAGCATCGTAAAAATCTCCCGAAGCGTCCGCGCGGAGAAACGCCAGCTTATCACTGGAAAATCCATAGACAGGAGAGCGCAGGGCGGAAATCAGCGAGACATCCTGCCGCGGATTATCCACGATCTGCAAAATGGACAGGGCCACGTTTACCTCAGTGGTGGCAAAAAAGTCCTCCCCCCCGTCGGATACCCATGGGATTCCCTCCTCCTCAAAGGCCCGGAGGTAGTGGTGCAGAACCGAGCCTGGACTGCGCAGAAGCACCATGATATCCGAGGGAC
>JAYFPV010000303.1:0-5243 GCA_034927465.1 Lawsonibacter sp. | reverse complement strand
GAGGCGGCTCGGATCACTTTGTAAATAGCATTTTTCACAATGGACGTAGACAACCCGGCCGAGATGTCGGCCACACTGGCGCCGTCCTTTTGGGCCTGTTTGACGCTGGAGTTCATAAAGACGGTGCATCGGGATCCCAGATTCACCGGTTTCTGCGTAAACAGCCCCAACTTGGAAAATTCGGGAATCTCATAGCCAAGCGCCTTGGCAAATGTCTCGATAAAGGACCCGCAGCCCGAAGAGCAGGCCTCGTTGAGCATAATGGAGTCCACTGCCCCCTTTCGGATCTTAATGCACTTCATGTCCTGCCCGCCGATGTCGATGATAAAGTCTACATCCGGCTTAAAATGAGCGGCGGCCTTGAAGTGGGCCATGGTCTCCACCAGCCCAAGGTCACAGGAAAATGCATTTTTGATCAAGTCCTCGCCATAACCGGTCACCGCGGCGCCGCGGATGACAATGCGATCCCCGCACATTGTATAAATCTGTTTCAGCTGTTCCAGAACCAGAACCACCGGGTTGCCCTGGTTGGAATGGTAATAGGTGTACAGCAGACCGCCATCTTCGGTAATCAGCGTCAATTTTGTGGTGGTGGAGCCGGCATCCACACCCAGCCAGGCAGGACCTGCATAGGTACGCATATCCACCTCAGGCGGTTTGTTGGCATTGTGGCGGGCACAGAAGGCGTCATACTCCTCCTGGCTTGAAAACAGCGGGGACATCGTGTCCACCAGCGTAGTGTTGTCCATGCTCTCCTCTAATTTTTTGAGCGCAGTCTCAAAGGCGATGGGCTGGTAGTCGGTGGCACACAGAGCGGCCCCAATGGCAGCGAAACAATCCCCATCCTTCGGGAAGATAGCGTGGTCTCCATCCAGTTTTAATGTATCCACAAAGCGTTCCCGCAGCCCCATCAAGAAATGAAGCGGACCGCCCAGAAAAACAATCTTCCCCTTCAGCTCCCGCCCCTGTGTCAGGCCTGCAACCGTCTGGTCCACCACTGCCTGAAAAATCGAGGCGGCCACATCTTCCTTCCTGCCGCCCTGGTTCAAAATGGGCTGAATGTCACTCTTTGCAAAAACTCCGCAGCGAGAGGCGATGGGATATATCTTTTCGTGTTTCAGCGACAGTGCATCCAATTCACCCACCGTGGCATTCATCAGGGTCGCCATCTGGTCAATAAAGGCGCCGGTGCCACCGGCACACGACCCGTTCATCCGCTCCTCCAGGGCTCCCCCAAAGAAGATGATCTTGGCATCCTCCCCTCCCAGCTCAATCACGGCATCGGTATCCGGAATATACGTGTTCACCGCAGCAGCGGTGGCATAAACCTCTTGGACAAAGTCGATACCGGCGGCATTTGCCACTCCCAAACCGGCGGAACCGGTGATGGTAACCTTGATGTTCTGTCCTGAGAGCAGATCCGAAATCGATCGAAGGACCTCGCAGGCCCGCTCTCTCGTTTTGGAGTAGTGCCGCTCATAAGAACGGAACAACAACTTATTTTGTTCGTCCAGAACCACTACCTTCACGGTAGTGGACCCAATATCAATTCCCACGCGTAAACTCATAGTAAACTCCTGCCCTTTGGCATATCCATGTATCAGATTAGAATCATTTACACTATAATAGTATTATTTAAATGGGAATACTACGATATTAACAGATTCTTAACGCACAGGCACGAGGAAAAACAAGAACTTAACGCCCGAATATTTGGCATTATTGCCATATTTCATTTTCATATTTAGTCGTTTTTAACAAATCGTTTAACCATTGTCCTCATAATCGAACGAAAACACAACCAGCCGCTGATCACATTTGTCCCTTCTCGGCCTGCTTTAAAATCAGATAAAGCCCGTCAATTTCTTCTCTGGACAGCGTATTATTTCGAGCCATAGCCGCCACCATCCGCCCTACGCTTCCCCGATACACCTTATCCAGAAAAAAGCTGGTCTCATGGGCTGCTGCCTGCTGCCGCTCCACCTGAGGAAAATAACGGCGGGTCCGGCCATTGTGCTCACAGCAGAGCAATCCCTTTTTCTCCATCCGGCGCAGCGTAGTAATAGTCGTGCTCTTGGCCCATCCCGTCGTCTCCCTTAGCACGGCTACCAGCTGCATCACCGTCATAGGCGACTGTTTCCACAGACAGTTCAATACATTCCACTCGCTGTTGGTCAAGGTCGTTTCTCCCATTTGCTCCCCCCCTTTTGCAGCCCAACTGTATCACCATTGGTCTACATTGTCAACCACTCAGAACTAGTTTCACCTCGCCAATTTCTAACAGAATTCGATTTCCATTCTGCTTTTCTTACCTGTCTGACACTCCTCACTATGATCTCGTTTTCTCCCTTTGCATCGGCCGTCCTGCCCAACCAGGCGGATTGCTCGATTTTCAACCATCGTTTGATTTTTTTTGGAATTTGAGAGAAAACCTTGCACAAACTGATCTTGTCCCTTATGATGGGACAGAGAAATGAAACGGGAGCGCGAGGTATCTGCAATGAAGAAATCCAAATTGCCCAAACTGAGGCTGTCCATCTGGCAGCGCTGGATTTTAATTGGCTTTTTGATGGCCCTGAGCAGCCAATTTTATCTGTCCGCTTGGGCACAGGGCTTCCGAGTTTCAGCCGCTGCCATTTTATATCCCGTTTTACTGGTCACAATGATGCGGGACAGTCACCATCCAGACACAGGATTGGCCACGGGTCTGTTTGTCACTGTCTTTCGTACGGCTGTTGATCTGCTTCAAGGCACCACATTTTTCCTTGCCCTTCAGTTGGAATATCCGGGTGGTATTTTTTACCTATGCTACGACAGCCTTTTGTGCCTGCTGGTGCGGGATCGGCGTTCCGTTTCTCGCCTTCCGCTGTGGTTTTCCTTTTTCCTTTGCGACGCGCTGTCCAACATGCTGAATCTGACCCTGTCCAGTCATTTGACTGTCCCCGTGCATTCCAATACACTGGTTCCCTTAGTTGGACTGGCTCTGCTTCGCTCCTTCATCGCCTTGGCCCTTCTTTGGGCTGCCGACCGCTACCGTCAGCTTTTACTAAAGGAGGAACATGAGCAGCGCTACCGCCATCTTTTCCTGATGACGGCAAATTTGAAAACAGAGCTGTACTTTTTAAAAAAGGATGCAGAGGATATTGAGACTGTCATGACTCACGCTTATCAACTGTATGAACAGTTGGAACGATACCAGGTCTCTGAGGATCTGACCGCTTTGGCTCTGTCCATCGCTCGGGATGTTCACGAAGTAAAAAAGGATAACCTGCGCATTATTCGCGGGATTGACGAGGAAGTTGCTGGCACCTATGACCGTGAGTCAATGTTTTTGTCCGACCTGCTTCATATTTTAGAGGTATCTACCCGCCAATTTCTTGGGGACCAGCGTGCAAATATCCGTTTGGAGTGCCATTGTCAAGAAAATTTTTCGATCCGGGAGCATTACCGCCTGCTGTCTATTCTGAAAAATTTGGTGACCAACTCGGTGGAAGCCATCCAGTCCGGCTCCGGTCGCGGAGCCGTGTACGTGGACTGCTGGTCCCAAGGCAACCAGCTGTACCTCAGGGTACGGGACAACGGGCCTGGAATTCTGCCCCGGGCGAAAAGTTTGCTGTTTCAAGTTGGCTACTCCACCAAATACGACCCCGATACCGGGGATATCAAACGCGGTGTTGGTCTGTCCGCCGTACAGTACATCGTAGAAGAATTGGGCGGAACCATTCAGGTCGAATCCGTGCCGGATAAACACACTCAGTTCCAAATCGGGCTCCCGCTCGGGGCTGTAACAGGAGAAGGATATGAGGATCTACATCATTGAGGACGACATCACCGTCATTAGCATTCTGGAGGATATTGTCGAACGAAACAGCCTGGGCTCCATCTGTGGAGACACCTCCGACGGCCCCCCGGACTTAGACCGCATTCTGGCCGTAGATCCGGATTTGATCTTGGTGGATCTGCTGATGCAGGGGAAAGACGGCATTCAAGTTGTCCGGGAACTGCGGGAAAAGGGCTGTCTTTGCCGATTTATTATGATTTCTCAGGTGTCTTCCAAAGAGATGATTGCCAAGGCTTATTCTGCTGGGGTGGATTTTTTCATTCAGAAGCCCATCAATCTCATTGAGGTACGGCAGGTCATCGGCAGCGTGATCCGGCAGATTGAAAACGAACGGGCTTTGACCGCAATTCAAAGCGTCTTTACCAGCCGCGCCCCAATCCCCCAACAGCCCCAGCAGGAGCGTAAGCGCCGACGGCTGAAATATATTCTGAGCCAGCTCGGCATGGCAGGTGAAAAGGGCTCTCAAGATATTCTTGACCTGTGTACCTTTTTGTTGGAACGAGGAGAGACCGTCTCTCAAGTGGGAGTCAGTGCCCTGTGCGCCCAACTCAGCGATACACCCAAAACGCTGGAACAGCGGGCCCGCCGGGCAGTGGAACACGGGTTGAGTCACATTGCAAGCATCGGGTTGGAGGACTACAATAACGAATTTTTTGTCCGTTACGCCGCCCGTCTCTTTCCCTTTCAAGAGGTACGGGCTGAAATGGCTCATCTTCAGGGCAAAGGACCAGGCGGCAAGGCCAACTTAAAAACTTTTCTGGACGGACTTTTAGTTTTATTTGAAGACGAGTAATGTTTGAATGGAAACGGCCGGAACGTTGGAGGTACATAACATGCCTCCGATGTTCCGGCCGTTTTGCGCAGTTTTGGTCAAACAGTCCAAATAACGGCCATTCACTTTGTCATTTTCGTAAATCTTTCTTTCCTGGTTGTTGGATTTTGAAGAAATTTGACACTTAGGAAATACAATGTCCCTGTAAACTTGAGCTGCAGCATTCTGCGGCATAAAATAAAAGGAGAAAGAGGAAACCGATTATGCTATCTATTACATTGAACATGTTCCAGACCGCAGCAATTGCCATGCTTCTGTTCGTTTTGGGCCGGTTTTTGACCACCAAAAGTGACTTTCTGCGCCGCTGCTGCATCCCCGCTCCCGTTGTGGGAGGACTGATCTTCGCTCTGGTCCATCTGGTCCTCTATTTGACGGGCATCGTCGAGCTGACTTTTGATGACAACGTCAAAAGCTTTTTCATGACTCTGTTCTTCACCAGCGTTGGCTACACAGCCTGCTTCCGCCTGCTGAAGCAGGGTGGCAAGAAGGTGTTCACCTTTCTGCTGATCGCTGTTGTTATGGTTTTCCTGCAGAATATTTTGGGCAGCGTGCTAGCCGGTGTGTTCCACT
>JAYFPV010000373.1:0-1958 GCA_034927465.1 Lawsonibacter sp. | reverse complement strand
ACTGATGGCCCAAGGCCCATACCCGGACCGAGACGCGGCGGCGGAGCTGGATCGGGCCATGATTGCCCGCAACCTCTCCCCCGGCGGCTGCGCCGACCTGTTGGCCATTACCTTTTTCCTTTATTTCTGTGCCGCGTAGTGAGAAGATTTTCGCACTCAACGGGTCTCTCGTTTGCGGAAACAGACCTTTCTCCCCCAAAGGCAACAGAGCCGCCCCCCAGGTTCGGAGGGCGGCTCTGTTTTTTTACAGCTGCTTGATCTCATCCACAGCCAAGTAGTAATAGGTTTGATCCTTCTCCTGATAGCTTCCAAACACACCAGTCACTTCAATATTCGATTCATCTTCGGGGTAATCCTTCGGATAAGAATGCTCCCCGTTCCAGATGAATTCAATTCCCTGCTGGCAACACGCGGTGGCGTCGGAGATGACCACAAAAAAGTAATTTTTTTTGGTATCTTCCAAGTAGGTAGAGGTATATTGTCCGCTCATCTTGATGGTCTTCCCCATGTATGCATCCGGATTGGTCATCATGTTGTAGACCTCTGCATACACCATGGTGCTGCTGAGCGCGGTCAGGTCCACATCCACAGAGGCGCCTTTCACCGGAGTTTGGGATTCATCCGGCAACTCGACATCTGCAGGCGTGCTTGTCTGCGTGTCCGGTTCTGTTTGAGCCGGATCACGATTGCTTTCCTGCGCATCCGGCACCGTTTGAGCCTGAATCGGGCCGTTTGGCTGTATGGCAGGCTGTTTCGCTCCACACCCGGACAACAGGCCGAACAGAATACAGAACAGAATCAGAAACCTTGCCACGTTTTTCATGCCGCGGCTCCTCTCACAATACTTCCCGTCAGCCAGAACACACCGAAGCCGACAATGTCAATGGCAACGATGGTCGAGCCCACCGGTGTGCCAGCCAGGATGGAAACGAGAATGCCCACCGCCGCGCAGGAAACGGAGAACACCGCGGAGCAGGTAATCACTGCGCCAAAGCTTTTGAACAGCCGCATGGCGGACAGCGCCGGAAAAATGACCAGCGCGGAAATCAGAAGCGACCCCACCAAATTCATGGCCAGCACGATCACAAATGCAATGACAATCGCGATCAGCAGGTTATAAAAGTTTGCCCGAATACCGGTGGCCTGGGCAAAATTTTCGTCAAAGGTGACTGAAAAAATTTTGTGGTAGCACAGCAGAAATACCGCAATCACAACCGCTGACATGGCAATACACAGCCAGACCTCTTCCGCGGTCAGGGTAAGAATGGACGTGGAGCCAAACAGCGTGGAGCAAACGTCGCCGGTCAGATTGGCCGAGGTGGCAAAGATGTTCATGACAAGATACCCCAGCGCCAGCGCCCCCACCGAGATCATGGCTATGGCGGCGTCTCCCATGATTTTGGTGTTCTGCCCGGTACGCAGCAGAAGAACGGCGCAAAAAACCGTCACAGGGAGAATCAGGATCATGTTGTTACTGAGCTTTAGCACGGTGGCGGCGGCCATCGCGCCGAAGGCCACATGGGACAGTCCGTCGCCAATGAAGGAGAAGCGCTTGAGCACCAGCGTCACCCCCAACAGCGAGGAACAAAGGGCAATCAGAATGCCGACAATCAGCGCATACCGCACAAATGGATATTGAAAATACAGCGCAAGTTTTTCCATGGTGGCAGCCATCAATTCTCGCCCCTTTCCAACTGCGTGAACACTTTCCCAATGGGGCTGTCTAGATACGCATCGACGGCACCAAAAAACAGCGGTTTATGCCCAATGTGCAGAATATGACTGGCATACCGAACCGCCGATGCAATGTCGTGGGAGATCATAATGACGGTAATGCCGTCCTCTCGGTTCAGCTTTCGAATCAGCTCGTACATATCGGCGGTCACCTTGGGATCAAGCCCGGCCACGGGCTCATCCAGAAGCAGCAGCTTGCGCGTAGCGCACAGTGCCCGAGCCAG
>JAYFPV010000330.1:0-10632 GCA_034927465.1 Lawsonibacter sp. | reverse complement strand
ATAAGGTGGGGGACATCAACCGGCACTACATGGGGGCGCTCCGGGTTGGAATCTCACACACTTGCGGGTTGGCTCTGCTTCCGGAAATTCTGCCCCAGTTTCGTGAGGAGTTCCCAAGGGTGGAATTCTCCCTGTTTGAGGGCAATTCCAATCAATTAGAGGACGAGCTGTCCCATGGTCGGGTGGATTTAATCATCTGCTTTCAGCCCATCATGTTGGAAGGAGTAAAAACCGTTTCCTTGACGGAACAGCGGCTGGTTATGGTGGTTCCAAAGCACTTTACCGACCAGCTTTTTAAAGGTCGGGCAGAAGAGGTTCGGGCCCAATTTTCCAAGGGGGCGGACATCAGCGAATTTCAGAAAATGCCCTTTGTGCTGATTAAGCGCGGCAACCGCACCCGGAACATTGTCGATCAGTATTTCAGCCGCTATTACTTTAATCCCAAGCTGATTTTAGAGACGGAGAACACTGTCACCACCCTGGCGATGGCCCAGGCGGAGGTTGGAATCACCATCTGTCCGGAGCTGTTCCTCCGGGCCATTCCTTCCGCCCCGTCGGCCACCAGAGGAGTGGATCTGTTTCCGCTGACCGATCCATCCACCTTCAGCAAGTTGGTGGCCGGTTACCGGGAGGACCGCTACCTGTCCCACTTCGCGGAGCGGTTTATTTCCATGGCACAGGAGGCCATGCGTCTGTAGGGATGCTGTACCCAGCTGCTCTGCATCTGCGCAGCCAGTCCTCAGAATTTGCGGTGCGGACCCTCTCAGCAGATCCAGGTGCAGGATTTCAGTCAAAAAATCGAACGCCCGACGCTTTCAGACCATGCACAAAGCGCCGGGCGTTCGATTTATTTTTTGTTTTGAGCCGCAGTCGCAGCTCCCCTGTGGGTCAGTGCAGCTGCTTCAACTCTTCCATCCAAAGGGCGGCGATCGCGTCCGACGGCATTCTCCAGTCTCCCCGGGGAGACAGTGTCACCGAACCCACCTTGGGTCCGTCTGGCAGACAGGACCGCTTGAACTGCTGGGCAAAAAAGCGGTGGTAGAAGTTGTTCAGCCACTTCAAGATGACGTCTCGGTCATAGATCTCGTTCAACGCGTACAGCGCCAGACGGTACACCTTCCCGGGAGAAAATCCCCACCGGATGGCATAGTACAAAAAGAAGTCATGCAGCTCGTATGGGCCCACCAAATCCTCGGTTTTTTGTGCAATTTCACCCTCCTTTGGCGGCAGAAGCTCCGGGGAAACGGGGGTATCCAGAATATCGCGCAGTACGGCGGCAAGCTGTGCATCCCGCTCCTGCTCCTCTTCCGCCACATAGGCCACCAAATGGCGCACCAGCGTCTTGGGGATGCCCGCGTTCACGGCATACATGGACATGTGAACTCCGTTATAGGTGGCCCAGCCCAAGGCCAACTCGCTGAGATCCCCGGTTCCGATCACCAGTCCGCCTGACCGGTTGGCAATGTCCATCAGCACCTGGGTACGCTCTCTGGCCTGTCCGTTTTCAAAGGTCACGGACAGATCGTCCATGGACTGGCCGATATCCCGGAAATGGACGGTGACGGCCTCCCCGATGTCAATGATGTTTAGCGTGGCTCCCATCCGCTCAGCCAGCACCTCCGCATTTGATCTGGTCCGGGAGGTGGTGCCGAAACAAGGCATGGTAACGGCAAGGATATCGGTCATGGGGCGGTCCAGCATAGCCATGGCCCGGGCGGCAATCAGCAGCGCCAGCGTGGAATCCAGCCCGCCGGACAGTCCCACCACCGCCGTCTTGGCCTGGGTATGGGCCAGCCGCTTTTTCAGCCCTAGGGCGGCCAGTGTCAGAATTTCCTGGCACCGGACGGCACGGTCTCCGTGGTCAGCCGGAACAAATGGGTTTTTCGCCACGGGAAAGGTCAGCTGGGTTTGGGTCCGCTCCAAATCAAACTCGCGCTGCCACATTTTTTCCGGACAATTGGTATGAAAGGTCGACATACGCTGGCGATCGTGGGCCAGCTTGTACACGTCAAGCTCGGAAACGGTCAGCCCGGTTTCAAAGCGCCGTTCCGCCAGAACGGTGCCGTTTTCCGCCACAATGCTGTGGCCTGCATAGATCAGGTCGGTAGAGGACTCTCCCCAGCCGGCATCGGCATAGACATAGCCGCACACCAGCCGCGCGGCGGTCATGGCCACCAGACTGCGGCGATAGTCGTCCTTGCACACCGTCTCGTCACTGGCAGATGGGTTCAGCATCAGCGTGGCCCCCGCCTGGGCCAGCCGAGTGGACGGGGTATCTGCCACCCACAGGTCCTCACAGATCTCCACCCCCACCGCCAACTCCGGCAGCGCCCGGCAGACAAAAATCTGGTAGGTGCCAATCACCGTATCCCGACCACAAAAGGACATGTTGTCGTGGTCGAGACCGGCCCCGGAGGCAAACCAGCGTGCCTCGTAAAACTCGGTATAGTTGGGCAGATTGATTTTGGGCACCAGGCCAAGCAGCTCTCCCCGGCACAGGAGAGCTGCACAGTTATACAGCTTGCCGCGGTGCCGCACTGGAAGCCCCACCGCTGCCAGCAGATCCAGATCCTTTGTGGCCTCCAGCACCGTGCAAAGGGCCACTTCGGCGCCCCGAATCAGCACATCCTGCAAAAAAAGATCGCCGCAGGTGTAGCCGGTTAAGCACAGCTCCGGCAGACACAGTACCTTTACCCCTTGCTCCGCCCCCTGGCGGAGCAGTTGGACGCACTGCTGCGCATTATAAATACAGTCGGCCACCTTGATCTCCGGGGTGCCGGCGGCAATCTTAACAAATCCGTCCTGCATAAAAGGACCTCCTTATGGCGCGTTCCATTTCGCCCTTTATCATACCTGAATTCCCCTGAAATTGCAAGGGAGACGGCCGTTTGACCAACGGGCCGCATGCAAAGCCGCGATACAAAGGTAGTTTGCGGCGAGACAGGATGAAAATCCAGCAGCAGCCAAAAAATTTTTGCATTGAAACACTCATGCGAAAATGAAAAGCCGCAAAGAATAGGTTTGTTTCTTGCATAATTTTCTCTTTTTTACCCATTTTGTTCCTAAAATAACATCTTTTTGAAAACCTGTATGAAAAGAATTGACAAACTCTTTCAATTAGGATATGATAAAAAACAATCATCATAAAAGCGATGAGCGGGATAGTAGGCATGTCTGGATGCGCAGAGAGAGAGCGATTTGGTGTAAGCTCTCGTGACGGACCTCCCCCGAACCTCACCCGTGAGCAGTCCATCTGAACCGGCGGCGGCCTAAGTAGGTTGGAACGGATTCCCTCCGTTATGGGGCAATGAGTGCATGGACGGGACCGCGTGTCCCCCATGAATTTAGGTGGCACCACGGAGCAATCGGCTTCGTCCTATCGAATTTGGATAGGACGGGGCTGTTTTTGTTTTTTGCGGGCAAAAAGGCCCAAATCATTCACATATTACACCAACGGAGGTGACGGTCCATGAACGGAGCACAGGCTTTGATTGAGAGCTTATTGCAGGAACAGGTAGACCATATCTTCGGCTACGCCGGCGCGACCATCTGCCCGGCGGCAGATGCCCTGAAGGAACACCCGGAGATTGGCTATACTCTGGTACGCACGGAGCAGAACGCGGGGCACATGGCCTCTGGCTATGCCAGAGTATCTGGGAAGGTTGGGGTCTGCATGGTCACGTCCGGCCCGGGCGCCACCAACCTGATTACCGGCATTGCCACCGCCTATATGGACTCCATCCCCATGGTAGCTATCACTGGTCAGGTACAAAGCCATCTGCTGGGCCGGGATATTTTTCAGGAGGTGGACATCACAGGCGCGGTGGCTCCATTCTCCAAACACAGCTATCTGGTCAAGGACGCCAACGACATCCCCACCGTGGTAAAGGAGGCCTTCCACATTGCTTCCACCGGGCGGCCGGGGCCCGTTCTGATTGACATTCCCATTGATGTTCAGGAGCAGGAGCTGGATTTTTTCGCCTACCCGGAAGAGGTCAACATTCGTGGCTATAAACCCAGCGTCAAAGGAAATGAACTACAGATCAAGCGGGTGGCGGAGGCCATTTCTCAGGCCAAGCAGCCGGTCATCTGCGCCGGCGGCGGCGTCTTTCTGGCCGGCGCGGAGGCAGAACTGCATCAGCTGGCCAAGCAAACCGGCATTCCGGTGGTCACCACCATGATGGGTCTGTCTCTGCTGCCCACCCAACACCCCCTGAACGCTGGCATGATCGGGGCCCATGGCAACGTGTGCGCCAACAAGGCGCTGGCCAAGTCCGATCTGCTGATTATGGTGGGCACCCGTGCCGCTGACCGGGCCATTCTGTCTCCCGGTGAGATTCAGCGCCGCATGGCCACCATCCACATCGATGTAGATCCGGCTGAAATCGGAAAAAATATGCAAGCCGGCATTCCCCTGGTGGGTAACGTGAAGGTCATTTTGACCCAGCTGCTTCAGCG
Source organism: Lawsonibacter sp. (assembly GCA_034927465.1). Taxonomy (GTDB): domain Bacteria; phylum Bacillota; class Clostridia; order Oscillospirales; family Oscillospiraceae; genus Lawsonibacter. The sequence goes on along the minus strand of JAYFPV010000330.1, from coordinate 6,174 downwards.
CAACCCCACCGCCGACTGTAGTGAATGGCTTGCGCGGCTGCAGGAGATGCGGAAAGAGGAGCTGGCACGCACCTTCCCCACCCGGGCGGGAAGTGTCTTCCCCGGCCGATTCCTGCGGGATCTGGGCGAACAGCTCCGTGACGATGCCGCCATTTGCGTGGATGTGGGGCAAAATCAGATTTGGGCGTGCAAGCATCTGCGGCTGCGGGGCGGCCGGTTGCTGACCAGCGGCGGCCTAGGCACCATGGGCTATGCTCTGCCTGCCGCTATCGGGGTCAAAGTGGCCCAGCCAGACCGTCAAACCGTGGTGGTCTGCGGTGACGGCTCCTTCCAAATGTCCATGAATGAGCTGGCCGCCATCCGGCACGCAAGCATGGACATCAAAATCATTCTCTTCCGCAACCATGTGCTGGGCCTGGTCCACCAGATTCAAAGTACCCCCGCCTACCACGGTCCCTTCGGGGTGGATTTGGACGGCTCTCCCGATTTTGCCGCCATTGCCGCCGCCTATGGCATTCCAAGCATTACCGTCAGTGAAGAAAGCCAGGTGGAGGGGGCCATCGACCGCTTGCTGGCCACCCAGGGCAGCGTTTTGACCATTGTGGACGTTCATCCCGACGCCAGCACCAACGATTAAAAGGAGGGGGACCAAGATGAAACAGACCATTTCCGTTCTGGTGGAGAACCGGGCCGGCGTGCTGAACCGAATTACCGGCCTGTTTGCCCGCCGGGCATTTAACATCGAGTCCCTGGCCGTGGGCGTCACCGATGACCCCACCGTCTCCCGCATCACCATCATTGTGGACAGCGGCAACAGCGTGGTGGAGCAGGTGGAGAAGCAGCTCAACAAGCTGATCGAGGTCATCAAAGTGCGCACATTGGAGGAGACCAACCTCATCGGCCGGGAGCTGATGATTTTAAAGGTAAATGCCAACAATAAAACCCGTCAGGATATTATGACCATCTGCGAGATTATGGGTGCAAAGGTAGACGACGTCTCCCCCACCTCTTTGACCATGGAGCTGTCCGACACCCCCGACCGGCTGGACACCTTCCAGGCCATGATGCGCCCCTTTTCCATTCTGGAAGTCGCCCGCACCGGAGTTATCGCCATTCAAAAGGGCGGAGGAAAAATTTAATCGGGAGGACTCGTTTCCCGCCTTATGAAAGCGAGATCATCCTCTATCCTATATTACGTTATTACGTTCGGAGGGTATCACTGTGAAAATTCGTGCCACACAGGCCATCATGGAGTGCCTGCTGGAGCAGGAGGTGGACACCGTCTTCGGCTACCCGGGCGGCACCATCCTGAATCTCTATGACGAGCTGTATCGATACAAAGACAAGATCAACCATATTTTGACCGCTCACGAGCAGGGGGCATCCCACGCCGCAGACGGCTATGCCCGCTCCACCGGAAAGGTTGGTGTGTGCTTCGCCACCAGCGGCCCGGGCGCCACCAACCTGACCACCGGCATTGCCACCGCCTATATGGACTCCTCTCCCGTGGTATTTATCACCTGCAATGTGACGGAGCCGATTTTGGGCAAAGATTCTTTCCAGGAAGTGGACATCACCGGCATTGCAATGCCCATTACCAAGGCCACCTATCTGGTTCGGGATCCACAGTCCATTCCCGATGTGATGCGGCAGGCCTTTGCTGTGGCGGCCACCGGACGACCCGGCCCGGTACTCATTGACTTTTTGAAGAACGTCACATTCCCCAGCGTGGAAATTGAATACGAGTTTGTCCCCTGGACCCAGAACCGGTCCTGTGGAAGCATTCAGGCCCTATCCACAAACCACCAGCTGAAGGCCCCTGAACCCGATCTGGAGGACATCGGCATTCTGGTGGACATGATCGCCCAGGCCGAACGGCCCCTGCTCATCTGTGGCGGCGGCGTGGTCCGGGGCCGGGCAGACAAAGAGTTTCGTGTGTTTGCCGAGAAGCTGGACGCCCCGGTGGCCATTACCGTCATGGGCGGCGGCGGTTTCCCCGGCGGGCACCCCCTGACCACCGGAATGATTGGCATGCACGGCTCCCAGGCCAGCAACGTGGCCTGCAATGAGTGTGATTTGCTCATTGCCGTTGGCTTCCGCTTTTCCGACCGGGTCGCTCTGGACCCATCTTCTTTTGCCAGCCAGGCCAAGATCGTGCAGATTGATATCGACCGGTCTGAAATCGACAAGAACGTTCTCACCGACCACCACATCATCGGAAGCGCCCGACGGGTACTGGAACTGCTCAATGAGCGGGTCCCCCAGTACCGCCATCCGGAATGGAAGGAGCACATCCTGCCTCTGCGGGATCCCTCCCCCGCCTGGGAAAGTGAAACGCTTACCCCCAAGCAGGTGCTGGAGACCATTCGCCGCTTAGCGCCTCAGGACACCATCGTCGCCACCGACGTGGGGCAGCACCAGATGTGGTCCATTCAGCATTTCCACTTTGACTATCCGGGCCAGCTGCTCACCTCTGGCGGGTTTGGCACCATGGGCTTTGGCCTGGGCGCAGCCATTGGGGCAAAGGTGGGCAATCCGGATAAGGTGGTGGTCCACACCACAGGAGACGGTTGCTTCCGCATGAATTGCCACGAACTGGCCACGGTGGAACACTACCATCTGCCCATTATCACCGTGGTGTTTAACAACGGAACTTTGGGCATGGTCCGTCAGTGGCAGAACCTGATCTACCACCAGCGGTACTCCGAGACCACGCTGGACCGCGGGCCCGATTTTGTCAAGCTGGCCGATGCCTATGGCCTCAAAGGATTCCGGGTGACCAACCAGGAAGAGATGGAGCAGGCCTTTCAGACTGCCCTCAACGCCGGCTGCGGCTGCGTGCTGGATTGCCAACTGGACATGGACGAAATGGTCCGGCCCATGGTGGCGGGAGGCGCCCACATCACCGACTTCTTGCTGAATTAGGGGTGGACGGTATGAAAAGAGAATTGAATTTGAACTTGGAAAAAAAACCGTATACATTGTCCATTTTGGTCCAGGATACCCCCGGTGTGCTGAGCCAGGTGGCTCGGTTATTTTCCCGAAAAGGGTACAACATCGAGTCCATCGTCTCCGGCGAGACCGATCAGCCCGGCATCACCCGCATCACTATTGTAATTTTGGGAGACGAACTGATGGTCAACCAGATTGCCGCCCAGTGCAGAAAGCTGATCCCTGTCCAGGCTGTAAAGCTGATGGACGAGGCCACCTCGATCCAGCGGGAATTTGCCTTGATTAAGGTGAAGGCTCAGGACCGTAACGCACGGGATGAAGTCATTCAGATGTCCAACATTTTCCGCGCCAACATTATCGACGTCAGTCGGGACACGCTGACCATCGCAATCTTCGGGGATCGAAGCAAAACCTCAGCTCTGATTGGTCTGCTGGAAGGCTTCGGCATCCTGGAGATCGCAAAAACGGGTACACTCGCCATCGAAAGAGGGCGCTGCACTATATATGATGACAATAAACTCAAGGAGGAATACAATTATGGCAAAAATGTATTATGAGAAAGACTGTGACATCAGTTATCTGGACGGCAAAAAGATCGCCATCATCGGCTATGGCTCCCAGGGCCATGCCCACGCTCTGAATCTGAAGGACTCCGGCTGCGATGTATGCGTCGGCCTGCGCCAGGGCTCCAAGAACTGGGCCACCGCCGAGAAGGCTGGTCTGAAGGTAATGACCGTGGCCGATGCCGCCAAGTGGGGCGACATTGTGATGATGCTCATCAACGACGAGGTCCAGGCCGAGGTCTACAAAAAGGACATCGCCCCCAACCTGACCGCGGGCAATGCTCTGGCCTTTGCTCACGGCTTCAACATCCGCTATCAGCAGATCGTGCCCCCCGCTAACGTAGACGTCTTCATGGCCGCCCCCAAGGGCCCCGGCCACACCGTCCGTTCCACCTATGTCAACGGCAAGGGCGTGCCCTGCCTGATTGCTGTCGAGCAGAACGCCACCGGCGATGCCTACAAGATTGCTCTGGCCTATATTGCCGGCATCGGTGGCGCCCGTGCCGGTGTGATGGAGACCACCTTCCACGACGAGACTGAGACCGACCTGTTCGGCGAGCAGGCCGTTTTGTGCGGCGGCGTGGTGGAGCTGATGAAGCTGGGCTTTGAGACTCTGGTAGAAGGCGGCTACGAGCCAGAGAACGCCTACTTCGAGTGCATCCACGAGATGAAGCTGATCATCGACCTGATCAACAAGGGCGGCGTGGCTGCCATGAACTACTCTATCTCTGACACTGCCGAGTACGGCGAGTATGTCACCGGCACGCGCAGTCTGCCCTATGCGGAGACCAAGAAGAACATGAAAGCGGTTCTGTCCGACATTCAGGACGGCACTTTCGCCGGCAAGTGGATTGCCGAGAACAAGAACGGCCGCTGCTTCTTTAACTCCATGCGTTCCAATTTGGCCAAGCACCAGATGGAGACCGTGGGTGCCGAGCTGCGCAAAAACATGATCTGGGGCGGGGATACCGACCTGGATACCGCATCCAACTAAACTAGTTTGTCCAACAACAAAGCAGGCCCCCGGCTTTTGCCGGGGTGTCATAGGGACAAAAAGTGAACCGGGTACAAATCCCTGGATGGGGCGGACAGTTTCGGCTGTCCGCCCTTCTTTTTTGCTTATGCGGCGGGACCGGCATTTGCTGCTGGATCGGCGCTGGCGGCGGCAAGGGACTCATCCACGGCCAACTCCACCTTCTGCGCCTTCTCTTGCTCTAACGGCGTGTCCATCAGACCGGCGGGATTATGTGGAGGGTAAAAGCTCCGGCGAGGAGATGCTGACGCAGGCACGATTGGATTAAATACAGAGAAAAAGCAGGTGTGTAAGGATTCTTAACACACCTGCTTCTGTTTACGGGCTATTCTCCCATAATACCGACCATCTTGTTGATGTCACCATCGCCGTCCACAGCGGTGCCGCCATCCATAACGCCGATCTTGTTGCCGTTAGATATATATTTCCATATGCTGTTGACAGTACCAGTCTAACATGTTAGACTAAAACCAGTCTAAATATATCGACTGGAGGTTCCCGTATGGATAACCAGATTGCACTTAGCAATGCGGATTATCGCCTGCTAGACATCGTGTGGGACGCGCAGCCTATCGCATCGCCAGAGCTGTGCCATCTTGCGGAGGCAAAGCTGGGCTGGAAACGCACCACCACGTATACAGTTATCAAGCGCCTGTGCGAAAAGGAATATCTGAAAAGCGAGAACACCATCGTGACCTCGCTCATCGGCCGCCAGCAGGCGCGGCGGGCGGCGGGCCGGCAGGTGCTTGACCACAGCTTCGGCGGCTCTCTTCCCGAGTTTGTCGCCGCGTTCCTCGACGGCGGAACAGTGAGCGATAAGGAAGCCTGCGAGATTGAACGGTTGCTGGAAGAGTACCGGAGGAAGTCATAATGAATGAAGTAATTAAGAATTCTCTCATGTACGAGCTGGTTTTCAAAATACTCAATATGAGTATCACCGCAACGTTTATGGCACTGGCAGTTATTTTTTTGCGTCTGCTGCTCAGAAGAGCGCCCAAATGGATATCCTACGCCCTTTGGGGCGTGGTGCTGTTCCGGCTTGTTTGCCCATTTTCCTTTTCCTCGGAGTTCTCCCTGCTGGGCGGCATCGGTGCGCCGTCGGCGGAGAGCGGCGTCGTGTCCTATATCCCTGAAAACCTCGTACACACGGCGACGCCGCAGGTAAATATGATCTTTCCAGGCGTCAATGAAACCATTAACAGTTCTCTGCCGCAGGGAGAGGAGCAGCTGGTTGCCGACCCGTTGGAGGCTCCAGCGGCGATGGCGACCTGTCTATGGCTTCTGGGCGTTGCCGCCATGCTCGTGTACAGCGTTACCTCTTACGTTCTTCTCAAGCGCCGGTTATCCGACGCGACATTGCTGGAGGGAAACGTGTTCGAAACGGACGCGATTACATCCCCATTCGTGTGCGGCCTGATAAAGCCTCGCATCTATCTGCCGGTGGGTCTGCCGGTGCCTGAACGAGGGTATGTCCTGCTGCACGAGCGCACGCATATCAGGCGGAGGGATTATCTCGTGAAGCCCTTGGCATTCCTCGCGCTGTCCACGCACTGGTTCAACCCGGTCATGTGGCTGTCGTTCCGGCTCATGTGCCGCGATATGGAAATGAGCTGCGACGAGCGGGTG
>JAYFPV010000456.1:0-6922 GCA_034927465.1 Lawsonibacter sp. | reverse complement strand
TCCGCTCAGGACGGTAAAGACACCACTGTGACGCTGTACCTTCTGACCGAAGAAAATCAAGCGCCGATTGCCCGAAACATGGATCTTTCCACCTATAAAAATATTGCCATTACCGGCTACTTTGATGCAGTGGACACGGAGGGAGATCTGCTCACCTTCCAGCTTACCTCTACCCCCGCCCGCGGTGCCGTCACGCTGGCAGAGGACGGCTCCAGCCAGTTTGTCTACACCCCATACGAAGGGAAGACCGGCAGCGACTCCTTCTCCTATGTGGCGATGGATCCCGCCGGCAACTCTTCTCCTGAGGCAAAAATCACCGTTCGCATTGAGAAAGCGGACACCAAAGTCACCTATTCCGATCTGGAAGGCAATCCCGCACACAAGGCCGCCATCCGCTTGGCCGAGGAAGGTATATACGTGGGTCAGTATATGAACGGCCGCTACTTCTTTGACTCCAACGCGCCGGTCAGCCGCGCCCAGTTTTTGACCATGGCAATGGCTGTGTCCGGAATGGATCCCATGGAGGGCATCACCCTTACCGGCTTTGCCGACGACGCTTCGATTCCCACCTGGGCCAAGGGTTCCGTCTCTGCAGCACTGAAGGCGGGCGCCATTCAGGGCTCTCAGGATGAGGCCGGCGCCCCCGTCTTTGATGCCGACGCGCCCATCACGAGGGCCGAGGCAACCGTCATGCTGAATAAGCTTCTGAATGTCGCCGATGTACCCGCCGAGGTATTCCTCCCCGGTTCAGAGCCTAATTGGGCGTCCCAGGCCGCAGCCAATCTGGCCGCCTCGGGCATCCTCCGCACCGACAGCACCAACGCCGCGGCATTGTCCGACCAATTGACTCGGGGTGAAGTGGCCGAATTGCTGGATGGCGCGTTGGATGTACTGGCCTCCCGCCAAGGCAACAGCTGGCTGCCCTGGTAATCCGGCTGTCTACCCGGCCAATATCATGAGAAAAAACAGCCCCGGACAAAGTCCGGGGCTGTTTTTTCTTTCAATCCTCGTCCGCCGCCGCATCATAAATGGACCGCCCGCCCGCAACCCCAGCCACAGGGGCAGATGTCACGCTGGCCGCGGCCCGGAACTTGGTCCTTGACGTTTTAATCTCGTCGTAAGCCTCGGCCACCGCCTCTTCAGTACGGCGCAGAGCATCCTCACAGTATTCGTTCGCCGAGCGTTTCAGCTCGCGGCTGCGCTCCTCCGCCTGCTGAATCATCTCGTTTGCCTGCTGTTTGGCCTGAAGCGTGATTACGTCCTCCGACATCATCTGGCGAGCCTTGTCCTCGGCCGCTTTGCGGATCAACTCCGCCTCTCGTTTGGTGGACGCCATCAGCTCGGCCCGGTTTGCCATCATCTTCTGGGCCTCGCCCAGCTCCATGGGGAACTGGCTCCGAATATCATCAATCAGATCCAGAGCACGGTCCCGCTCAATGACACATTTGTCGCTGGACAATGGGGCGTTCTTTGCCTCATCAACCATCTCAAAAAGCATATCCAGCAGTTCTTCCACGCCGCTTGCCATCTGCTATCCTTCCTTTCCTTGCATTTCACCCATGCGCCGGTTCACATCGTCCACAATCTCCCGCGGAACAAAGTCCCCCAGATTCGCCCCATACCGAGCCATCTCCTTGACAATGGTGGAGCTGAGGTATGTATATTTTTCACTGGAGGCCAAAAACATGGTCTCCAGTTTTGGATTCAAATGACGGTTAATCACCGCCATCTGGACCTCCTGTTCAAAATCCGACACCGCCCGCAGGCCTTTTACCACCACATGTGCCTTCCGCCGCTTGGCATAGGCGGCCAGCAGTTCCTCTGAGGAATCCACCTCTACGTTGGCAAAGCGGGCTGTGGCGTGGCGCAGCAGTTCCACGCGCTCCTCTGGGGTAAACATCCCCTGCTTTTTCGAATTGACCATAACACACACAATCAGCTTATCAAAGCAAGCCGCCGCCCGCTTAATGATGTTCAAATGACCCAGCGTCACCGGGTCGAAACTGCCGGGATAAATGGCCGTACTCATACTCGTTCACTCCCCGCTCGATGGCAGATGGTCAGTTTAATCCTGCCATACCGATACACTCTCCCCTGCTCATAAGGGGGCACCAGCGGGGGGAGATCCCGGTCCGCGGCACTTTCACAAATGATTATACCATGTTCCCGAAGAATGTCAAACCTTGCGATGGTCTCCAGACAGCGCGGCAGCAAATCGGTCTGATACGGCGGATCCAGAAAAATCACGTCAAATTTCTCCCCGCAGGAGGTCAGGAATGACAGGGCATCCCGCTGCACCACACGGGACTGTTCACTCAGCCCGCAGACCTTCAAATTTTCCAGAATCAGGGCGGCGGCCTCCCGCCGCTGGTCCACAAATGTGCAGCGAGCCGCCCCGCGTGACAGCGCTTCAATACCAAGCTGACCGGTTCCGCCGAACAGATCCAGCACGGCTCGTCCCTCCAGATCAAATTGAATAATACTAAACAGCGCTTCCTTCACCTTATCAGTGGTAGGTCGGGTATCTGTCCCCTGCAGCTCCTTCAGCCGTCTGCCCCGTGCGGAGCCTGATATCACACGCATGATTCTTATTCCTTTCTTCGATGCACTTTATGAGTGAAAATACTGATACACCGCCTGAGCGGTATTCTGGGGCACCACAGCACTCAGTTCCTCCAGCGAGGCAGCCCGGATTGCTTTGATGCTCTTAAACTGTTTCAGCAGCTGTTCCCGACGTTTTTCGCCCACTCCTGGTATCTTGTCCAGAACAGAAGTTTTTACGTGTCCCGCCTGAAGCTGTCGGTGGTATTCAATGGCAAAGCGGTGCGTTTCCTCCTGGATCTGTCCAATCAGTGCAAACACCGCCGGAACCGCCTGAATTCCGATCTCCCGTCCGTCCGGATGAACCAGCGCACGGGTACGATGCCGGTCGTCCTTCACCATTCCAAATGCCGGAATCTCCAGGTTGTGTTCCGCAAGCACCCTGGCGGCTACCTTGACATGCTCGTATCCCCCGTCGATCAGAAGCAAATCCGGTTTGTCCGCAAATTTTTCGTCGCCATCCAAATAGCGGAGAAACCGCCGTGTGAGCACCTGCTCCATGGATGCGTAGTCGTCCGGGCCGACCATATCCTTCAGCTTAAACCGCCGGTAATCCCGCTTCAGCGGTTTTCCGTCCACATAGACCACCATGGAGGCAACGATGTCGCTTGCCCCTGTGTTGGAGATGTCATAGGACTCCATCCGCCTGGGCGGGCACTCCATCCCCAGCATCCGGCCCAGGGTCTCCAACAGCTTGTTCTGCCGCTCCTCACGAGTGGTGGCCCGCTCCACTTCCTCTTTCGCGTTCTGATTGGCCAGCTTGATCAGCTCTGCTTTGGCACCGCGCTGCGGGGTTACCAGCTCCACCCGATATCCCACCTGCTCCGACAGCATCCGGGTCAGCGGCACCTGGTCCGGCAGCTCGCAGGGCAGCAGAATCTGCCTGGGCAAACAGGAGCGGCCCACATAATACTCCCGCATCAGAGAGGACAGCGCGGCCTCTTCCTCTTCCTCAACCGGGGTCTCAAACAGGTCGAAATCTTTGGCGGCCAGTTCCCCTTCCACATAGTGGAGTACCACAAAGCAGCTTTTTGCCGTCCCCAGAAAGAAACCCGTCACGTCCGTATCAGCCAGCGAACCGGCGATCACCTTCTGCCGCTTGCCCAACAGTTCAATCGCGCGCAGCCGATCCCGGAGTTCGGCGGCCTGCTCAAAGCGCAGCTCCGCCGCCGCCCGCTCCATCTCTGTTGTCAAATCGGTCTGTACTTCCTTGAATCGCCCTTCCAGCAACGACACCGCCTGGGCCATCGCCTGGTCGTGCTGTTGCTTCAGGTCCTCGCTGCGGCAGTAGCCATCGCACTTGCCCATGTGAAAGTTCAGACAGGGTCGCTCTTTTCCAATATCCCGCGGAAATTTTTTATGACAGGAGGGGAGACGAAGCGCAGTGCGCAGCGCTTCGATAATCCCTTGAGTATTGTGGCGGCTGGCGTATGGTCCGAAATACCGTGCGTGGTCCTCCGCCACTTTACCCGCCAGAGAAAATCTGGGATATGCCTCGTTAGACAGACGGATATAGGGGTATCCCTTGCTGTCCTTCAGGAGGATGTTGTAGTGGGGCTGGTGGCGCTTTATCAGGGAACATTCCAGTACCAGTGCCTCAAACTCGCTGTCGGCGATGATGACGTCGAAGTGGTCAATTTGGGACACCATGGCGCGGGTCTTCTCCGTGTGTCCGGCCGAGTCCTGAAAATACTGGGAGACGCGATTCTTCAGACTCTTGGCCTTTCCCACATAGATGACGGTGTTCTTGGCATCCTGCATAATGTAGACGCCGGGTTTGAATGGGAGGCTGTGGGCCTTCTCCTTCAGCTCTTCAAACGTCATGGTATCCTCCTCTCTGTTCGGATGACAGGGGAACGTCAAAAAAGGCACCGCCCAGCGGTGCCTTTTTGTTGGTAATCGGCTTACTCAGAAAAATCAGAAGAGATCATCTTATACAACGCTTCGACCGCTTCTTTCTCATCGGAACCATCTGCAATAAGTTTGATGAGAGTGCCCTTTACAATCCCCAAGGACAATACCCCAAGCAGACTCTTGGCGTTGACTTTGCGCTCCTCTTTTTCTACCCAGATGGAGCTTTTGAACTCGTTCGCCTTCTGAATAAAGAAAGTAGCGGGTCTGGCGTGCAGGCCGACCTGATTGTTCACGACTGCTTCCTGACTATACATAAGCTGTACCTCCGCCTCGTCGTATTGTATGCCATTAGCATACCAGATTTATCCCGCCATAGTCAATGACATTTTTCACAAATATTACATCGCTTTTTCACAAAAATTGCGGGATTTCCTTTTGATTTTATGAAAAGGTGCCCAAAGCAGAATCTATATTTTTCTTTTTCTTCACATAACAGATCTTTTTTCAGCTTTCTGTGCCTGGAAAATGCAGTTTCAACTTACACCGTAAGCCAGCCACCCCCCACAGAACAATCCAAACGGCCAACTTGTGCAAGTTTATCCTCAGCGAACGTTCGGAGGTTATTTTAACTCCGCCACAGTCACACCGTCTTCTCCCTCGCCATAGCGGCCGGGGCGAAACGTTTTCACATATCGACTGCGTTTCAAATAGGTGCGGACCGCGCTGCGCACGGCTCCGGTTCCCTTCCCGTGGATAATGGTCACCGTCTCCAGCTTGCCCAACATGGCGGTGTCCAAAAATTGTTCCAGCACGGAGGTGGCCTCGTCGGTCATCATCCCCCTTAAATCAATTTGGGTGGGAACGGCTGCGGTGCGCAGGGTGTGCTGGGCTTGAGTGATGATACGGCGGGCCTCTTTCCGGGCCCGACTCTCCCCTTCCACCACGCGGGCCTCTTCCTGTTTGGCAGAAATTTTCAGAATGCCGGCCTGCAGCTGAAGCGAGCCGTCTTTGTTCACTGACAGCACGGTGGCCTGCGTCCCCATGGACACCAGCTCCACCGTATCCCCGGCCACGGCAGGCCGAGTGGGCGGCGGAACTTCCACTTCCCGGACAGGTCCTCCGATGCTCCGCTCCGCTTCGTTCAGCAACCGTCTGGATTCCGCACGGTTGTCGTTCACCTGCTGCCAGTCCAGCTTGTCCTGGCGCTTCTGCATATCTTTCAATTCTGCAATAGCAAGATCGCTGGCCGCGCGGGCCTCCTGAATGATAGCCCGTGCTTCGGCCTGGGCCTTCTCCACCACCTTGGCCCGCTCCGCCTCCATGCGTTCTCGGTATTCCCGGACTTTTGCGGCGGACTGCTCCATCTCCAGCTTCAGCCGCCGGGCCTCGGTGCGCTCTTTCTCCATCTCCTGCCGCTGCTGGTCCAGCCGGGTAAGCACATCCTCAAACCGGACATTTTCCGCATCCAGACGTTCGGCCGCCTTCTCAATGATCGAATCAGACAGACCTAGCCGTTTGGAAATGGCAAAGGCATTTGATTTTCCCGGGATGCCCAACACCAGGCGATAGGTGGGCGCCAGCGTCTCCACATTAAATTCACAGGAGGCGTTCTCCACTCCCGGGGTGGTCATGGCATACACTTTCAGCTCTGCATAGTGCGTTGTGGCACACACTTGGGCCCCAACGCTCCGGGCAGATTCAATGATGGCGGCGGCCAAGGCCGCGCCCTCTACCGGGTCGGTGCCCGCTCCCAGCTCGTCAAAAAGAATGAGCGTGTCGCTGTCCGCCTCGCCCAAAATACCAACAATGTTGGTCATGTGGGAGGAGAAGGTGGACAGAGATTGGGCAATGGACTGCTCGTCCCCAATGTCGGCCAGCACCCTGGAAAACACACGAACGGTAGAATCATCCTTTGCCGGAATGTGGAGACCGCACTGGGCCATCAGTGTAATCAGACCTATGGTTTTCAGGGTCACTGTCTTTCCGCCGGTATTCGGCCCGGTGATGACCAGCGTGTCAAACTTCTCCCCCAAAACCAGGTCATTGGCCACCGCCTTCTTTTGATCCAGCAGGGGGTGCCTGGCGCTCCGCAGGTGAAGGTTCCGGTCAGACAATTTTGGCTCGTTGCAGCCCAGCTTCAACGAAAGCTGCCCCCGGGCAAAAATGGCGTCCAGCCAGATGAGGATCTGGTAATCCTCCAAGATATCTTCCTTGTGGGCGGCACACTCAGCGGACAACTCCGCCAGGATCCGCTCAATCTCCTTCTTCTCCTTGGCCAGCAACTCCCGCAGTTCATTGTTGGCATTTACCACCCCCATCGGCTCAATAAAAAAGGTTGAGCCGGAGGAAGATACGTCATGAACCAGGCCTGGAATGGAATTTTTGTGCTCGGACTTCACCGGAACCACATACCGGTCGGAACGGATGGTGATAATGGACTCCTGCAGATATTTTGACTGATTGGAAG
>JAYFPV010000433.1:0-2782 GCA_034927465.1 Lawsonibacter sp. | reverse complement strand
GGAATCGGCAATGACCTGAGCGGTGCTCTCAATTAAATCAATGGTCTCCAGGGTCGCGGTGCGATCCAGCACCTGTTCAATCAAAACCGCCAGCTGGCTCAGTCCCACACGGCAGGGCACACACTTGCCGCACGTCTGTGCATGACAAAGACGCAGAAAATTCAAAGACATGTCAACAGGACACAGGCCTGGCTGGCTTGCGCTGATCCGCCTTCCCATGTCCCGGTATAACCCGCCAAGGACCGTCTGGGCACGTCCCGGCGTTTCAATGGATAATCGACTCAAAAAAACTCCCCCTCAAAAGCTTTTTGGCATCCGGTTCCGGCCCCGCCGCGCAGCGCGGCAGCGCTTCATCATTTCTGCCAACTCCCCCTCATTTTTGGTCTCCGCTCTTTCCAAACTGCTCTTTTTTCTTTGTTAAAGTTTTGACGAATTCCTCCTTTTCAAAAACTTATCATAATGTGTCCGCTTTGTCAACTGCGGCATTTTCTCGTCCGGAACGACAAAAAGCAGGCGGTTTCTCTTCGGAGAAACCGCCTGCACATTTTGATTCCTTTCGTGTTAAATCCTGCTGGATAAGGCAGCACAAAATGCCAAAGAATGGAAGGCCACTTCCTTGTTGTCACTGCGAGAAGTCAGCGCCACCGGAATCTTTGCCCCGATCACCACACCGCAGGTCTTTGCGTGGGCGTGCATCTGCCAACACTTGACAATCAAATTTCCGGCCAGCAGGCTGGGTACAATGATTCCGTCAAACTCGCCGCACAGAGGACAATCATACTCCTTCAGCCTTGCCGCTTCCTTGGACAGAATCAGGTCGTAGGAAATGGGCCCTACCAGTTCACAGTTCGCAATTGGCTTCTGTCTATGTTCCCTTACCAGTTCTTGGGCCTCCACCGTGTCCTTCATGTGGAAGCTGACTTTCTCAACCATAGACAGCAAAGCGATGTTTGGCTTCTCATAACCCACTGCGCTGAGCATCTCCACCATGTCACGAATGATCAGTTTCTTCTGCTGAAGACTGGGTTCAATGGTCACTGTAACATCCCCGATGGCAATGACCTTTGCATATTCGGGCATGGAAATCAGGTCAATATGAGTCAGCAGCGTGTCGGTACGCAGCCCATTCTCCTTGTCCAAAAGCGGCAGCAAAAACTCTCTAGTCTGGGTATTGCCCCGCATCAGCATGTCACCCTCTCCACGGTGAATCAAATCAATCGCTGTCTGAGTTACATTGTCACCGGCCTGGGTGGCAACCAGGCGATAGGGCTTTCCCTTTAATCCTACCCGTTCCAGCATGGGCTCAATTTTCTCCTGCTCTCCAACCAGAATGGGAAAGGCAAACCCGGCCTCTTGGGCTTCAAAGGCACCCAGCAGAATATTCTCCGCATCGGCTCCGGCAATGACCACCCGCTTTGGTTTGCCCAACTGCTTGGCTTTTTCCACGATGGGATCAAAATTGTTCAGCGCCATGTCCACACGTCTCCTTATATCGTACAATATGGTTCAGCTCGTTTAATACAACAAAATACTCCAAAGGGCAGCTCTCTTTGTTCATTTTAGCACTTTTTTCTTTTTAATACAAGCGTTCTGGCATGGAACACAAAAAAAATCCATATATTTCCCCTCGGTTGAACGGCAGTCCGCTCCCCCTTCCGCACGTTCCAGTGCCCCACATTTTTCCTTGCCTTAGTTGACAGGGGAGGGACAGAAACGGTATTATAATGATAGTAATACGTCGATTTTGGGAGGGTCTGCCATGAAGCTCAAGCAACTGATCCAACGAGTCCCCCTTTTCCTGCTGGCTGCGGCGCTGTGCGCCTGCGGCAGATCGGGGAACGACACGTCGTCCGTCTCCAGTTCCTCGATGCCAGACGAACCCAGCATATCGGTCCTCGCTCCGGCGGAACCGGAGCCCGAACCGGAACCAGTTCTTCCCTATGTCAATCCCTTAACCGGGGTGGGCTGTGAAACCGACATTAGTCAAAACCGTCCCATTGCCATCATGCTCAACAATTTGAAGAAGGCCCTGCCCCAGTTGGGGGTATCCCAGGCCGACATCATTTACGAAATCCCGGCCGAGGGCGGCATTACCAGAATGCTGGCCGTGTTCCAAAGTGTGGATGGCGTGGGCAACATCGGCTCCGTCCGTTCCGCCCGGGACTACTATGTCTCTCTCGCTTACGGCCACGATGCGGTTTTCCTCCACGCTGGCGGCAGCCCCCAGGCTTACTCCGCCATTAAAAAGTGGGGTGTCACCGCTCTGGACTGTGTCAACGGTCCTTATGAGGGCACTCTGTTCTGGCGCGACCCCGAACGAAAAAAGAACGCCGGGCTGGAGCACTCGGTCCTCACCTCCGGAGACACCATTCAATCGCTTTTGCCCACCTACAAGCGGGTCACCTTGGAGCACGCTGCGGGCTACTCCTATCCCATGTCCTTCTTGGCTGATGGATCGACTGCTTCGGGCCAGCGTGCCGACTCTGTCACCATCAAATTTTCCACTTACAAGACCGGCGTGTTTACCTACGAGCCCGCCACCGGCCTGTACAAGATTGAGGAGTACGGTGCCCCTTATGTGGACGGCGACTCCGGAGATCAGGTGGCCGTGAAAAATGTTCTGGTACTGAATACCGACATTTCCGCGGTCAAAGGCGATGAAAAGGGGCGGCTCTCAGTCCGCACCACTGGCACCGGCACCGGCCAATTTTTCTGCGACGGAACCGTCCAGGAGATCACCTGGTCCAAAAAAGACAATGCAAGCCCGATCACTTACGCCGCT
>JAYFPV010000077.1:0-10864 GCA_034927465.1 Lawsonibacter sp. | reverse complement strand
GACAGGAATTACTTTCGCGCGGAAGAGCTCATTGGACCACAGCTCGTTGCCCTCCGATTTTAGGGCATTTAGGATGGAAACCAACATAGCGGCAGCAAAGCTGTCTCCCGCTCCCATGGTGTCCACGGGCTGGACCAGCTGGGGAGTCTGGGTGTAGAACCGGGCACCGTCAAACACAGTGGCCCCTTTGCTTCCCCGGGTGGCGGTTACCACACCGCACCCTTTGTCACAGAGACGGCGGCATAAATTCTCCGTTGCCTGGTCGTCCAGATCGCTGCAGGACAGAAAGGCAAAATCGAGAAAAGGGCATACCCGGTCGATGCGATCTTCTTCCGTCCAGCGGTAGGAGAAGTCATAGCTGATCAGGCAGGGCAGGGGATGGAGCGCGGGCAGCAGTCCGTCAGTAAATCCGTTATTGGTGGTGTGGACCAAGTCAAAGCCGGCTGCGTACGCCAGATCTGCCTCATCTAAAAAAATGGGATGCGCCTGGAGAACGCCTCCCCGGTTGCTTCCCTTAAAGACTCGGTCGCCATCCACCAGGGTGACCCGGGCAAAGCCGTTCTCTCCCGGATAGCTGCGGCAGTGGCTCCGGCCCACGCCCTTGGCATCCAGAGTGGCCTGAATGTGATCGGCAACCGCGTCCCGGCCGAAGACACCCAGAAAGTCGGACTGGGCGCCTAGCTCCTTGGCATAGACCGAGACGTTCAACGCCTGGCCGCCGGGGTACATGACCCCGGTGTGGAGATAAACGTCGCAGACATTGTCTCCTAAGCCTAATACTTTTACCACGTTGTGTTCCCTCCAAACAAAAGGATGCTGCCGGTAGGAGACGAGCCGCCAGGCTCCCTCTGGCGTACTCGGAGCCCCCACTGGCAGCATCCATATGATTCTGCGGTCAGATTATGATCAGGTGTTGAACTGCCGGGTCAGATCGTACAGGCTCGGGGTGGCAAAGAAGCCTTCGTCCTGCAGGGTCTTGCCCAGAGGGGCGGCGGCGTCAATGAAGGCCTGACGGTCGATATCACAAAAGGTAACCCCACCCTCGCTGGTCAAAAACGCCTTGTCTTTTTCCCACTGGGCGGCAATCTTGGCGGTGTGTTCTTCCGCAGCCTGAGTGGCGCACTCCTCAATGATGGCCTGGTCCTCGGCGGACAGGCTGTTCCAGAACTGGGTGGAGAAGCTCATCTGCTCCATGGGGTAGGCGTAGTTCACCTCAGCCACATATTTTGCGGACTCATACAGACCGGCGGAGCGGTAAGCTTCCTTGGCGCACTCGCCGCCGTCTACCACGCCCTGCATCAGTGCAAAGGGATACTCGGACCAAGCTACCACGACAGGGGTGGCGCCCATGGCCTTGGCGTTTTTCTCAAAAATGGGCAGATTGGGGATACGGTACTTCATGCCAACCATGTCGGCGGGAGAGTTGATGGCCCACTTGCAGAAGAAAATTCTGGGATTCTTATGGAATTTATAATTAACCACATGAATACCCTGGTCATCCAAATTTTTCCAAATGCTGGAACCCAAGTCAGAGTCCAGGTAGGCAAGCATCGCATCGGGGGAATCGAACGCAAAGGCCATAGACAGGATGTTCAGGTCGGCGTTATAGGTGGCCAGCGAGTCCAGCGCGGTCATAACACCCTCCTGCAGACCGACCTGCAGGTTTTCCAGCATGGTGGTCTCATTGCCAAGCTGCTCTGCTGGGTAGAACTCGAAGTAATAGCGGCCGCCAAGCTTTTCATTGACTGCATCACAGAAGTTCTGGCAGGTTTCGGCGGCGGGTTCACCAATGGCACCGGCGTTCCCAAATTTCACCACGATGGCGTTGGCGGGCGCCGCCGGCTGGCTGGTGGAGCCAGATGCAGAGGCGGAGCCGGACGTGCTTGAACCACTGCTGCTGGCGGTACCGGAGCTTCCGGTCTGGCCGCAGCCGGCCAGACTGCCAAGGCTCATCACCAAGGCAAGGGACAGAGCGAGAATCTTTTTCATACATGTTTCCTCCTTATATTTTGGTTAGACTGCGCCAAGAAAGCGAGGGAGCCACATGGTAAGAGGTTCTACGAACGTGATCAGCAGCAGGGTAATAAACAGGGGAACCAGGAATTGAACCGTATACTTCAATGCAGCGTCGAAGCTGTTTCCTGTGGCTTTGGCCGTCACAAACAGTGCGGGAGCCATGGGGGGTGTAATCAGGCCGATTGTTACATTGAATACGGCCATCACACCCATTTGGACATAGCTCATGTCCAGCGCGTTGGCCAGATTCATCAAAAGCGGGGCGACCATGATCAAAATCTGCATAGAGCCGATGAAACAGCCAAGAAACAGCAGCATAGCATTGAGGATCAGCAAAATAATGATTTTGCTTCCGAGGCCCATAAGTATGCTGGTCATCCATCCGATCAAACCGCTGGTGACAATGACCCAGTTAAAAATAAGTCCGGTGGCGCACAATGTCATGGCCATGCCAGCGCTGAGCAAGGTGTCCCGCAGCGCCTTGGTAAGCATTTTCATGTTGAAGCGTTTCAACGCGATTGACATGACGACCCAGTACATGGCCGCCACCACCGAGCATTCTGTGGGGGTAAACACACCGGTCATAATACCCGCAATCAGGATGGTTGGGCCGCCCAAAGCCGGAAGCGCCACCCAAGTGGAAAGCGCTCGCTCACGCCAGGATGCTTTGGATACCGTGGGGCACTGGATTCCCTGGGTCTTGACTGCAATGACAATCCAGACCATCATCGCCACACCCATCAGGATTCCGGGTGCCATGCCGGCCTGGAACATGGCCAGCGTGGAAGTCTGACTCAGAAATGCCCAAACCACAAAGTTGATGGAGGGAGGAATGATGGGACCGATTCCGGCGGAAGCGGCGGTCACGGCAACGGAAAAATTTCGGTCATAGCCGGCCTCAGTCATTGCCTTGACTTCAATGGTGCCAAGCCCACCGGCATCCGCCAGCGCGGAACCGGACATGCCGGCAAAAATCATCGATGCCAATACGTTGGCGTGGGCCAGACCGCCGGTGAAATGTCCGATCCACTTTTCCGCCATGGTAAAAATTCGGTCGGTCAGGCCCACCTCATTCATGAAGCATCCCACAAACAAAAAGGCGGGCAGAGCCAGCATGTTAAAGTCAGCCAGAGAGTTAGCTGTGCGCTGGGCGAACATGACGAATGACTGATGATTGAATACAATAAACTCAAAAGCGGAAGCCATCATTGCGTAAGCGATGGGTACCTGAAGCAGGATCAATGCAACAAAGGTAACAAAATAGACTGCCAGATAAGGATCAAGGTTAGTCAACGACGGACCCTCCTTCCTGAATGACGGGAGCACAAATTTCTTCATCCCCGGTGAGGAGGAACGCAATGGTCTTGTAACCGCACAGCACCAGCATGACAAGGCTCATCACCAGCACAGGAAGCGCGTAATAATAACCTCTGCTGAAGGGCAGTCCGCCAACCGGCGGCATGTTCTTCTGCATGTTGAACAACGTATAGCTGGCGGGAATATAGACCAGAGTGACGACAAGAATGATCAAATTGGTGATGTTAAACAAAATTTTTCGAAACCATGTCGGCATCTTTTTCATAATAAATTCCAGCACAGCATGCTCGTTGTCCCAGTAAACGGTGCACCCGCCAAAACACATGGACCAGATCATCAGGGCGGTGACCGCTTCGTCGATTCCATAAATCGGATGGCGGAACACAAATCGCATTGTTACCTGGAAGAATAGCAGTGCCATAAATATGAAGATCACATATCCGGTAAATGTCTTTAACACATCCACCGTTTTATCGATTCCCTTTCCAACCGTCAAAACCGTTTGTTTCATATGCTGTTTTGTACGATACGCAAATTGCGAAATCATACGCTCCTTTCTTTCCGACGATTTCCCCCCTGGAAACACAGAGCGCGGGGCAGCGCCCTTTTTGTTCGGGCAATCTTCAATTTTTGCCCGGCTGCCGGCCTATCCGCCGCGGCGGCGATCCTCGCGGCGGCTTGCCCTATCCGCCGCGAGGCGCACGTCCGATATGTTTGAATTCATCTTATATTGTTATAATATATTAATAACAAAATAAAAAGGATTTTGCAATAGTTTTTCTAAAATTTTTCTTTAATTTTCAAGACTATCTCTTCCATACAAAAAAACGACTCAATTTTTATGCATTTTAACGGTTTAAAGAACCGCGCAATCTGCTTGCATGCAATTTGCACAAGAAAAACTTGTAAAAAGCCAGCTTCTACTTTGCACAACTGCGGGAAAACAGCCGGGGAAAACAAACGAAGAGGAGCAGGCAATTGCAGGAGCTTACGCCCAGACTTAGTATAACCAGAGAGCCTGTGCCCCAGCCATCGCACAGCCAGCCGCCCAAAAGGTTGGCCGAAATAGTGCCCACCACGCTGCTGACCGTCAGGCCCATCGAAATACTGAAGCTTCGGATTCTGCTGTCGGCAGTTTGGGTAAAGCATTCCACGCTTCCGCTATAAAACAGAGCAAAGCTGATGGCCTGAGTTGCCTGGCCCACATACATGGGCCAGATTCCGGGCAGGAGCCAGAGACACAGCGGCCGCAGCACGTCGGAAGCGAGAGCACCGCACATACACGCCCACAGGGGAACCGGTTTTTTTTTCTGCATCCAGGCCAGAAGAAGCAGGCCGAGACATTCCACCGCAGCGCCAGCTCCGCAAATGTTGCCAAAGATGCTGGCGTCCCCTGATCGTGCCTCCACCAGCAGAGACAGATAGCTGCCCACCGGCCGATGGCTGAACCAGTACACCGTACAGATCAACAGGCACAGCAAATAAGAGCGGTTGCCTGCTGCGGCCCGGAAGGAGGCGGGCAAAGACAACCGGGTTTTCGCGAATCCTTGCCGCCTGGAGTTCCCCAGACAAACTTTGGGCAATTTGGCCAAGAGGGGCAGCATCAAGAGAAACAGTGTGCCCTGAACCAGAAAATAAGTATCCCAGCCAAACCGCCGAAAGTAGTAGCCGGAGGCGACGGATACCAGGCTGAAGCCAATCGACCCCCCCGCCCTGACCCGGCTGTACACCAGATTGGGGTCCAAATCCAGGCTACAGTTGACCCAGGCATCCATGAGTTGACTAAAGGGATAGGCCAGCCCTGCCGTAAGGATCAACGCGGGCATGCACAGAGCAGGTCGGTCGGCAAAGACAGTGCAGAAAACACACAACCCCACGATCAGTCCGATGCATACTGCTAAGTATCTCCGGGTGGACAAAAAGGTGTCGGTCAAATAACCGCCAAACGGCTCCATGGCCAAATTGGCCAGCAGAGTCAGACTGGTGACCAGCCCACACAGTGCCGCACTGTACCCCTTGTCCGTCAAGTATAGGATGACATAGCTGGAAAAGACGCAATACCCCGCATAATACAAGAAAAAAGCGGCAAAAAAGGGAACAGAGTAGTGCGGGCCGACGTTCACCACGTTCAACGGATTCTAGCCCCTTTCCGCCTCCAGGAGGGACAACGGAACTCTGGCCAAGGCCAGGGATCGGTTGAAGTTGCAGTTTCCGTCCATCCATCCCTGTTCGTAAAAACAGTAGAGTGTGTGTCCATCCAGGCTCTGGCCCAAATCGGAGGCGCCTGCTTCCCGTTCCAGCATCAGCCCCTTGGACCATGTGGCCCCATCGTCTTCGCTGAGGCGCAGGGTCAACTGCTGTCGGGCGTCGAAACTCCATCGTACTGGCTCGCCCCGGCGCTGGCGCTCCAAAGCTGGTTCGTCGCCATAGGCACAGTTGACAAAGGCCAGACGGCCGTCTTTTAAGGTCAGCAGCGCGCCGGAGCACACCGGGTCAGGAAGGTCTTGATCCAGCCAGGGGGCGCTCCACCGGCGCGGGCCACCCGTACAAAACGCCCGGCGTCTGACGCCTGGAACCTCATGCCGCATCGTGGCCAGCAAGGCGCCGTCCCGCCGCTGAGCCACCGAGGCTTCGGTGGGATCCCCCACCCCATTGTCCGCGGGCACGGTGTTGCTGCACTGCCAGCTGGCACCCTGGTCGGTGCTGTAAAGGCAGGCGAAGCAAGCGGGGAGATGGGTGTTTTCTCCGCGGCTGAGCCACAGGGGAATGACCAGGGTTCCGTCTGTCATCCGAATCCCATGTCCGGGGGAGATGGACCACAGCGTTACCGGCCATTCCAGGCGGAATCCGTCGACCACCTGGGTCAGGTCCCGTGTTGGTCCGAAGGCCATTCCTCCATCCCGGCTCTCCCGGAGAAACAGATGGGAATAGTCCTGACACCAAAACAGCCACACCCGGTTCTCCGGACCGGCAAGCAGCATGGGGTTGTGGAGCAGTTCATCCCCCGTTGGCTGAGCCAGCACCATTTGGGACTCAAATGTGCGGCCGCCGTCCCGGCTGCGCCGCATCAGAAGGGTCCGTCGATTCCCCTGTGCCTGCCGCCCCTCGTAGCAGACCAGAAGATCGCCTGAGGACACAGTCACCAAACCGGGAACCCGATAAGAATCAAACCCCTGTGAGCCGTTGATCTCAAGTTCTGTGATTTGTACCTCGTTCATCATTATCCCTCCGCAATGCCATCAAAGGAGCAACGAAATTGCTCTACATACTTGTCCATCCCGGAAGCGGAATAGTGGACCATGGTGCAGCAGCTGCCAAAGTCACCGGTCCGGACCACAGCCTTAGCCCGGAGCATTGCGTCTTCCAGTTCGGGTTGGCTGATCGTGCCGCCCGGCAGCATGGGAAGTAGAGCTTGGATCTTCTCGTACATCTCGGGGTTATACTGCGGCATCAATTCAAATACCTGGTACCGCTCGGCTACCAGGTCGTTGAGTACGGCCTTCAGAGTCTGAAGCAGGGTGGGGACGCCCCGGACCAGGGACAGGTCGATGACCTGGCATCCCTGTGGAATGGGCATGTTGGCGTCACACAGGACGATGGGGTCTTTGTGCCGTGCCTGAGCCAGGGCATAGCTCAGCGCTCCATGGATCACGCTATGTTTAATCACAAGCTGCACTCCCTTTTGTACAATATGTTATATAACGTTCCTATTGATGTTAGAAGTATATGGCTGTTTTGCGTAAAAGTCAATTAAAAAATTGGCTGTATGAGCAAGGAATATTGGCTGTATATTGGCACAATGCTGCGGTGAAGATATGATCAAACAAGCGAGTGTTCGTTCGCTATGGATGTGCTGAGATTGACCACAAAACAAAAAATTCAGGAAGCCGCATTTGACCTCTTCTGTAAATAGGGCGACCAACGTTCTATGGCGGAGATTACCGGTGGGGTAAGAATAAAAACACCGTCGAATGATATCTGACCATGATCCACGGCGTTCTGCACCACAGGCTGCTATCCCCTCATAATATTGGGGACAATGCGCGGGCGGAGAAGGTGTTTGAAGCCAATTGCGAAGGAATTCCAGCGATGCCGCAAGGCAGAAAGGATCACGCGTGAAGATTGGATATGCATGTCTGGCGGTGGCCGTGCCCGGGAGCGGGATGAAGAGCTGCACACTGAACCATGCCGATGACAAGCACCTGCTGTCGCTGATTGGCCAAAATCTGGATTCCCTTGAGCGGCTGATCGACTACAATATACAAAATGGCATTCAACTGTTCCGGATCTCTTCGGACTTGATTCCATTCGGGTCCAGTCTGGCGGCCGGGCTTCCCTGGCACGAAATTTTTGCGGAGAAGCTTTCTGCCATCAGTGGGAAGATCCTACGTTCGGGTATGCGGGTTTCCATGCACCCGGGCCAGTATACCGTTCTGAATTCGCCGGACGCTTTGGTTGTGGAGCGGGCGGTGGAGGATCTGTGGTATCATGCCGGCGTGCTGGACGGGCTGGGACTTGGGAGGACGCACAAAATCATTCTCCATCTGGGTGGCGCATACGGGGATAAAAAGCAGGCAAAAAGCCGATTTCTGTCCCGATATCGTGATTTGGAATCTGAAATCCAAGGACGGCTTGTTTTGGAAAATGATGATAAACTGTTCCACGTTGGGGACATCTTGGAAACTGCGGCCCATGCCGGAATTCCTGTTGTATATGATAATTTGCATGATGCGGTGAACCCTGCGGACAATTCTCACACGGATCTGGACTGGATCAGACAATGTTCCAAAACCTGGAAGTGGGAAGACGGCCCGCAAAAAATTCACTACGCCCAGCAGCATCCGGTCAAAAAGCCGGGCGCACATTCGGAATCAATCCGAATTGATCCGTTTCTTATGTTTTGCCAGCCGCTTTTGGGCACGGACGTGGACATCATGCTGGAAGTAAAGGATAAAAATCTATCAGCCTTAAAGTGTATCAACTGTGTTTCGAACCGAGGAATGGGAGTACTGGAAACCGAATGGGTGCGCTACAAGTACTGTGTGCTGGAGCGGTCTCCGAAACACGATCAAGCGATTCGCCAGCTTCTGCTGGAAAAACACACATATCCGGCGCTGGAGTTGTATCGCATGATTGAGGCGTCCTTCGCTTTGCCGGTTACGGTTGAGAATGGAGTGAACGCCGCCCAATGTGTCTGGGCGTATTTGAAAGAAAAGGCCTCCGAAGGCGAGCGGCGGCGCATTCAGACGCTGCTGCAGAAATTTGGGTCCGGAGAGACCGGAATACGGGCCGTGAAGCGAGCGCTTCTGCGGCTTTCCAGTCAATATCAGGAGGATTCGCTTCTGACCGGGTATTATTTCTATCGGGAATAGCAAGAAATATGTTTGGAACAAAAGGTGAATTCTTTCACAAGCGCCGGTTGTGATTGCGGCGTGTCCTAAATTAATGGACAGTTGCCTTGGATTTTCCCTGCTGTTTTTTTGTCAAGAACATGCATGGTGTTTGCAGGAGAATGTAAGCTGGTTTTTCGTGTTACAGCCTGGCAGTCCAGGTAATCGTACCAATCTCAACTTGCTCAGCAGACCCCTCGACTGTCATTAGCAGGTAGGTAATACGCATATCCGGTATAAGCAGGCACCTCCTGGGCTTTTCAAATAAGGCCAGGAGGTGTTTTTGCTTCTCTTTTATTTCTGCCCAAGAAGAGACTGAATCATTTCGTTAAGCTTTGCCTGCGAGATAGCGCCAATGTTTTTCTCGACGATGTTTCCACTGGCGTCTATAAAAATTGTGGCAGGAAAACCGCGCAGTCCGTATAAGGTTGTGGCCGTTCCCGCTGTTTCATAAAATACCGGAAAGGTATAGCCAGACTCCTTAATAAAGTTTTTTCCGCCGTCGCTGCTTCTTTCGGACTTTACAGCGTTGAGCATGATAAATTGAACTTGATCTCCATACTGCTTATAGGCAGATTCGAAATAAGGCATTTCAGCCTTACAGTATTTGCACCAGGAAGTCCAAACGTTCAGAACAACCGGGGTGCCCTTGAAATCTGAAAGTTTTACGGTTTTTCCATTTGCATCTTGCATCGTAAAGTCTGGAGCCACGGTTGTGGCCATGGCCTGTTCGCTAATACTTACATCAGATGCCTCCGCCAGCGTTTCAGATATCGTTCCGGTTACTGGATCGATTTTGTCTTTATACACATTATAAACCGCCACCGAAGTAGCGACTATCACCACCAGGGCAACAATGGCAACTGCCAATCTTTTTTTATTGTTCATGATTGTTCTCCTTTGTTTAACTGCTGAATACAGTTAGAAATTTCTCGAGCATGCCGGTCATCATCAATACGCCAATGACAACAAGCAAAAGGCCGCATATAAAATTAATCACTTTGTAGTTCCTTTTAATAAAATCAAAAGCGGTTTCAAGTTGGTCAATTAACAGTGCGGAAAGAACAAAGGGGATTCCAAGTCCTGCGGAAAAGCAAAGCAGCATAACCGTTCCCTGTAGAGCGGAGCCGCTGACCGAGGCCATTGCCAGCGCTGAGCCTAAAAAAGCCCCCACGCAGGGCGTCCAGCTGATGGAAAAAATCATTCCGAACATCAAGGCCTTAAAAAAATTTAGGTTTTTGGTGTCGGCACTTTTCATTCCGTTCATACCAAATATCGGCTTAATGATGCCCATAAAACCAAGTCCAAATAAAACCACTATCGCGCCTAAGATAATGTTTACTACCGTGGAATAGCGTTGCAAAAAGCTGCCAAGGGTCCCGAAAAATAGGCCAAGGGCGACAAAAACAAGAGTAAAGCCCAACACGAAGGCCAAGGCGTTTGTTATCGTTGTTCTTCCCCTATCCCGATCGTGTCCAGCAGCAAAATAGCTCACGTATATGGGCAGCATGGGTAGGAGACATGGAGATATAAAAGAAATGATTCCCTCTAAAAATGAAAAAACATACTGCATGATTTTCCTCACTGACAACTTGTGATTTTCCAACTTTGGAATCTCAATCAATACGTCATATTTATCTCCCGTTCAACTACCTTGTATACTCTTTTGTCGTAATTTGTTTAATTGTGTCAAATTGTTGGTGCTGATGGAGTTTGTATATTGTACGATGCAATTTGTATCCCATCATGGTATAAAAGCTGCATTGTGTGAAAGACTTTTTTCTCCTAGTTCCTTATGATGCAAAAATTTACACAATTGGACAGACGACGAACGTTTAATCAAATATGAGGAACTGTTAAAGCGAATCAACCCGGCCATTGGTCACGCGAAGCAGACGTGAAGACTGGGAAGTGTCGAGTGGAAGTCCATCTGAGGACCGGGACAAAATAAAAAAGCGGGGGCACCGCTGTTCGGTGTCCCCCCGCTTTTTTGAGTGGACGTCCTTGCCCTGCATTTCCTCCATGGACGCCCCGCCGCCCAGCGTCAGGTAGTGCCTGTGCCCAAGAGATTCCAGATTGTTAAAGTCCGTGACCACGGTGACCTCCTGACAGCAGAAGGTCAGGTTGATGAACTCGTCCAC
>JAYFPV010000399.1:0-8606 GCA_034927465.1 Lawsonibacter sp. | reverse complement strand
CCGGAAGAGATGAGCAACCAGCTGTCGACGAATCTGATTCTCAGCCACTGCACGGGTACAGGAGACCCCTATGCAGACGAGGTGGTACGTGGTATGATGCTGCTGCGGGCCAACGCGCTGTGCGTGGGAGTGAGCGGAGTGCGCCCCCTGCTGGTGGAAATGATGGCGGAGATGCTTAACAAGGGCGTTACGCCAGTGGTGCCGCAGAAGGGCTCGCTGGGTGCGTCGGGGGATCTGGCGCCGTTGTCTCACATGAGTCTGGTTTTGCTGGGCCGGGGTGAGGCGATGTACCAGGGGGAGAAGCTGACGGGAGCCGAGGCGATGAAGCGCGCGGGGATCCAGGCATTGGAGACCCTGATGTGTAAGGAAGGCCTTGGTATGACCAACGGGACCTGCGCCATGACCAGCGTGGGAGCGCTAAACCTGTACGACACCATGCAGGCGGCGGAGCTGGCGGATGTGGTGGCGTCGATGACGCTGACGGCGCTGGCGGGACAGTTGGACGCATTCCAGGAGCGGATGCAAACCGTCCGCGGGCAGAAGGGGCAGATCCAGGTGGCGCGGAACATGCGTCTGCTGACCGAGGGGTGCGAGATTCTGAAGAGGAGCCAGGGGGACCGGGTGCAGGACGCGTATGCCCTGCGGTGCATTCCCCAGGTACACGGCGCGGTGCGGGATGCGTTGGAGTACGTAAAATCCAAGGTGGAAATTGAGCTGAATGCAGTCACGGACAATCCTCTGATGTTTACGGAGGACGAGGCGGTGATTTCGGGCGGAAACTTCCACGGAGAGCCGATGGCACTGCCATTTGACTTCTTGGGGATCGCGTGCTCGGAGCTGGCGAGCATTTCCGAGCGGCGTGTGGAGCGGATGGTGAACGCGGCGCTGTCCAACGGGCTGACCCCGTTCCTGACGACCCAGGGCGGCGTGAACAGCGGCTTTATGATCGTGCAGTATTCGGCGGCGTCCATGGTGTCGGAGAACAAGGTGCTGGCGCATCCGGCCAGCGTGGACTCGATTCCGTCTTCGGCCAACCAGGAGGACTTTGTGTCCATGGGGACCACGGCGGCGCGGAAGGCAGGCTGGATTTTGCAGAACACCCTGTCGGTGTTGGCGTTCGAGCTGTTGACGACCTGCCAGGCCATTGATATCCGCCGGAGAAAGAACAGCCACGGACAGGGCCTGTCGCCGGTGCAGGAGGCGGTGTATCGCCATGTGCGTAAGACGGTGGACTTTTTCGAAGTGGACCGCGAAATCTGGCCGGACATCCGGGCTGTGGAGGCCATGGTCCGCAGCGGCGAGATTTTGGAGCTGGTCGACCGGGAGATCCCCGATTTTCAGTAATTTGTAAACAGATGATCTGCGGGAAAGGAGTCCTTGCCCGATGAAGTGGAACATTTTGCGTGCCGATCCGGCCGGAAACATCACTCTGTTTGTTTTGGACCCGGTGGAGCGGAAGCAGCGGGCTGATATGGCCGCAAAGCTGATGGCAATTCCGGAACTGGGGGCTGAGCAAGTTGGCTTCCTCTGTCTGCCTCAAGAAGGGGGAGATGGCCGGATGGAGATGATGGGAGGCGAGTTTTGCGGAAACGCCACCCGAGCATTTGGAATGCTGCTGTCCAGCCAGCAGGGCGGACTGGCACAGGTACAGGTGGAAACCAGCGGCTGTGACCATATTGTCACCGTGGACGTCGACCTGGCTGCTGGGACGGCCCGTGCGGAAATGCCCCTGCCACAGTGGGCAGAGCAGCGAACGGTGGCCGGGCAGGAGGGGACTCTTGTCCACTTGGGGGGCATTGCCCACCTGGTGGTGGGGGGAGCGGCACCCAGTCAGGACTTTTTTGATCAGGCAGAGCCGCTGTTTCAGAATATTCAGGGACTGGACGCTTACGGCGTGATTTTTCTGAATCGGGAGCAGCAGCGCATGACTCCGTTGGTAAAGGTTCCCGCCACCAATACGTTGGTTTGGGAGGGAAGCTGTGGTTCCGGCTCTCTGGCCGCCGCTGTGGCGCAGAGCATGAACGGCCCGGACGGGACGTTTGCCCGGGATTATATTCAACCTGCCGGTGTTGTCCGTGCCACCGTGGTGCGGAAAAACGGGAAGGTAGTGGCTGCATACATTG
Organism: Lawsonibacter sp.; assembly: GCA_034927465.1. Taxonomy (GTDB): domain Bacteria; phylum Bacillota; class Clostridia; order Oscillospirales; family Oscillospiraceae; genus Lawsonibacter. The sequence continues at coordinate 6,483 of JAYFPV010000399.1, read as the reverse complement.
GCGGTCCTGTTACGCTGGACGAACCCATTCAAGTGGAGCTCTGAGTCGGCATTCCTCTGCCGTTCAATCGACTTAATTTGAGGAAAAAATTGTCTGAACATACGGAAAAATACAAAAAAGGCGGCCCGCGGATGGTATCCGTGGGCCGCCTTTTGCGCAGAGAGAAACGGCGAGGGCCAGGCGCAAACAATCAGAGGTCAGGGCGTTTCCGAGCCGCCAAGGTTGGCTTTGTGTTCCGAATCCATCTGAGCCAGGCGGTCCAACACCATTTGATAGCCGCCTGAACCGTAGCGCAGCTCGGTGTTGATGCGGGTAATGGTGGAACTGCTGATTGGGATCTGGTCCCATATCATTTTATAAGTATGACCTTGGGCCAGCAGTTGAGCTACTTGGAGCCGCTGGGCAAAGGAGGTCAGTTCCTGAACGGTGAACAGGTCGCTGAAAAAGGAATAGCATTCATCAGTATTTTTCAAGGAGAGCATGGCACGGAACAACTGGTCAATGGATTCACTGTGATTGCTGTGCAGGTGTGACATAATAATTCTCCTCTTATATTAAATTAGTTTATTTTAACAAAATTTTCGGGGATTGTCGAGTGCCAGCGAAAAAATCTTGGGGACATATCCCATGTTTGGTCTCCATAGGATGAAACGGACGTCAACCGAGAAGGGGGAGGATTACAGTGGAAGTAACGGTCTATGAACCACGGGAACCGAAAGAACAGGAGGAACTGCGCCGGCGGATGGCTCTGGCACATGCACGGGGGGTGGTGACAGCCATTGGGGGATTATCCTGCCCGGAGGATCAAAAAATGGAGCTGTTAGGCAGAGTCAGAAGCTTATGCCGTGAACTGGGCAGAGAGCGTGCAAGGGAGAGGAATGGGGGATAAATGGGGGCGATTTGTGCCATCTACTCCAGAAAATCCCGGTTTACCGGCAAAGGAGAGAGCATTGAAAACCAGATCGAGCTGTGCCGCCAGTATATTCACCTTCACCTGGGGGACGAAGCGGGAGAAACCCTAATTTACGAGGACGAGGGATTTTCCGGAGGTACATTGGATCGCCCTCAATTCAAACAGAGGATGGAAGACGCCAGGACCGGAAAATTCTCTGTCTTGGTGTGCTACCGACTGGATCGGATCAGCCGGAGCATTGGAGATTTTGCCGGGCTGATTCAGGAGCTACACGACCTGGGAATTTCATTTCTCTCGATCAAAGAGCAATTTGATACCCAATCCCCCATGGGGCGGGCCATGATGTACATTGCCTCGGTATTCTCCCAGCTGGAGCGAGAAACCATTGCAGAACGGATTCGGGACAATATGCATGAGCTGGCAAAAACCGGGCGCTGGCTGGGCGGTGTTACTCCAACCGGGTACGCTTCCGAGGCAGTGGAGCGGGTGACAGTGGACGGCAAGGTGCGACGTTCCTGCAGGTTGAAGGTGATTCCGCAGGAAGCCCAGCTGGTCGCATTGATTTTCCGGACATTTTTAAAAACCGGCTCTCTTTCCGGAACGGACACCTGCCTGCTTCAACGGGGCTGTTTGAGCAAAAACGGGAAGTTCTTTACTCGTTTTACCATCAAAGGGATTCTGACGAACCCGGTCTATATGACGGCCGACGCAGATGCGTTGGATTATTTCCGCCAACAGGAGGCTGAACTGTTTGCACGGCCGGAAGAGTTTGACGGAGCACACGGAATTGCGGTTTATAACCGGACCATTCAGTGCCGGGGAAAAGCACACCAAGGCCGGGAGATGGAGGATTGGATCATTGCCGTCGGCGGACATGAGGGATTGATTTCGGGAGCGGATTGGGTCAGGGTGCAGCGGCTTTTGGAGCGCGGCCGTCTCCGGGGGACCAGAAGGCCGAGAAGTCAGGTGGCCCTGCTGTCCGGACTGCTGCGATGTGGGCAGTGCGGGGATTATATGCGGCCCAAGCTCACTCAGCGCAAAAATAGCCGGGGGGAGCCGATCTATGCCTATCTCTGTGCCACCAAAGAACGCAGTCGAGGGCAGCGCTGTGCGGTGAAAAACGCGGACGGGAACCAGTTGGACCGAATGGTATGGAAAATGCTCTCGGCCCTTCCGGAGGACAGTGAAGAACTGCTTTTTCACCTGGCAAAGGGACAAAAAAGCTGGAGTTCCGGGAAGGGGCCGAGCAGCGAGGAGCTGAAGCACTGGAAAGAAGAGCGGGCAAAGCGCGGCCTTGAACTGGAAGGGCTGGTCTCTGCGCTGGGGCGGGCCGCAGGAACCTCGGCGGAAGGGTACCTGGTGGAGAAGATTGAAGCGCTTCATCTAAATATCCAGGAAGCGGAGCGACGCGTTGCGTTACTGGAGCAGGAAGAGAAGGGTGCGAAACTGCCCGAGTCGGAGCTGGAGGATCTTGGACGGACATTGGCAAGGTCAGACGTGGCATTGGAACACTTAAGTCCGGCCCAGAAGCGGGAGGCAGCAAGGCTTCTGGCTTCCAGAGTGGTTTGGGACGGAGAGATGGCCTGCATCTTCCTGCACGGTTCCGACGGAGAGATGGCCGTTCCACTGGGAGAGTATCGCAAATGAGATACTGATGCACTTTCGATCCCAGCGAAAACTCCAGGGAGAAGTTTCGCTGGCCGACACGCTGGAATCGACAGGAGAGGGAGGCTCTCTGTCCCTGATGGATGTCATAGCGGTGGATGACAACATGCTGGAGGATCTGGATACCCGGGATGCCTGCCAAAAGGTGCGCCGATGCGTGGAAACATGCCTGACGCCCAGAGAGCGCACGATTATCATCCGGCGCTATGGACTGGATGACCTTCCGCCCCAGACACAGCGGGAGATTGCCGCGCAGTGCGGCATCAGTCGGTCCTATGTATCGCACCGCTGCTATGGTAAGCGAAGACTGAAGGCGACCGAGCAGATCGGCATAATGCGGCGTTTGATACGAGCCGCCGATAGAAAGAGCGGAAGAAGCCCCAGTTTATCAGGAACCTTTGGAAAAAAACCGAGCCAATGTGTAAAAAGGAAGAAACACGCATCAAACATCTGGGAAAGATTGGCTCAGTTCTCCCGCTGTATTGTTGTATTGTAAATTTGGTTCCGATATAATAAAATAGAACAAATGGTTTGCCGGTTTACCAGAGCTGGTGTGGACAGCAGGAGGGGTTGGACATGAGGAAGGTGCTAGTCCGGTTTGCGCTGATGGTTTTGCTGATGTTGCTGCCAAATCCGGCGGCATGGGCGATTTCCATTGAACAGGCCCAAGCGGTTATGCCAGAAATTGATGTATACCTGCACGATACCGAAGGAGAGCTGTCTGGGTTCTCGGCGGAGGAAATTCAGGCACAGCTGGGGGACAGGCCATTGACAGTGGACAGCCTGGCTCCGTCGGAGCAGGGCATTTTTTACTTTTTTATGTTTGATGTGTCTGCATCGATCCCAAAGGCCCACTTTGAAGCGGCCAAACAGACAGTGCTGGACACGTATGAAGCGATGCACCCGCAGGATCAACTGGCAGTAATTACATTTGGTAGCCAGGTGGAGCTTTTGCTGAACGGCAGCGAATCCAGAGAACAGGTGATCTCTGCGCTGGAAGGTATGACCTGCACCGATGAGAATACAAAATTTTACGACGCAATGAGTGCGCTGGTTGAAGCCACCGGAAACGTCGAAAATATGCGGCGGATTGCGGTGGTTATCTCGGACGGGATTGACGATACCGACGCCGGAATGACGCAGGTGGAGCTGGAACAGATGCTTCATCGAAGCGGGGTGGCAGTATACGCACTGGCCATAGATCAGACGAAGGAAGCAGCCATCCAGACATTTCGCAGTTTTATCCGTCTGTCCGGCGGGGAACTCTACCTCTTTTCTCCCGGCAATGCAGCGGACGTGGTTTCCGATCTGCTGGGTCGAATCGGGAATATCTGGAAACTGAAGCTGACTGCGGCTGACAACCGCGCGGATGGACAGGCACACGAGCTGTCCATCCGGTTTGGAACGTCTGAACTTGTTTCCACTCAAGTCAGAACAGAACGTTGGATTCCAGACAAAAAACCGCCCCAGGTCACATCCATGACAATTGAGGGGACCGACACCGTTGTATTGACCTTTAGCGAGTCCATGCAGGGACTGGAAGATGCCTCCCATTTTTTGCTGCGAAATCCATCCGGACAGACGGTTCCGGTTACCCTGGACTGTAGCCAGACTGGGGACCAGGTGCGGCTTTTGGCCGAAGATCTAACAGAGGAGAACGGTTGGACGTTGACGCTGTCCGGACTGACCGACGTATCCATGGAAAAAAATGCTCTGGAGGATGCGGAACTGTCGCTGTCCGGCGGGCTTGGCAGTGCCAGTCAGACCACCGCGCCGTCCGAATCCGCAGAAGAGACGGTGCATGCGGGAAAGGCGGATGTGATGAAGTCCATCTTCATCCTGAGCGGGATCCTTTTGACCGCAGTCGGGCTTGGCGTGGGAGCGCTGCTTTGGACAAAAAGGGCGCGCACTGGGTCTGAAAAAAAGAAAAAACAGAGCCGGAAGCCCACTCCGGCGGCGGGGACGCAGCACGTGAAGTTTTTATTCCAGGCGGATGACGAAAAAAAAGGCGAATGAAAGAATTTTCAGGCTTTTTGTATGCACATGTTCCCTCGCAATACCGGCGTGAGGGCGAAAATTGAAAAAGGATGGGGAACGGAGTCGCTTTCTGGATAATATGTAGTTGACAGAAGAATATAATTTAGATAAGATTATATTATGTTAATGTGGTCATGTTATGCGCAGGCATAGGCAAGATATTCATTTTTTATTGACATTGTTTGCACATCTGGCGAACGTGTCCGCCTTATTTTCGGGGATAGGATGTCCGTTTTGTCAATTGATTGAAAATTCTTGGGTTATATACTGCGATTGGACGGCGCGGCGCAAAACGGGTTACGGGTTAAAGGTGCATTTGGAGCCGAATTCTTGAATTCGGCGGAATTGGCTGGCTTTGGTGGGATAATGTTGTTCTGAAAATTTGCGCGACCCTTTCGCGCGGGGATGTGGTTGGAACGATGGGACAGTCAAAGGTAAACTACAGGCTGGGCGATCTGCTGGTTATGCGGGGCATCATCACGGAAGAACAGCTTCAGTCCGCGCTGACCATGCAAAAAAAGAACCACAAGCTTTTGGGTGACTGCCTGGTGGCCTTGGGCATTGTGACGGATGACGACATTATCAATGTGCTGGAGGTACAGTTGGGGATCCCCCGGATTGACCTGCGGGGCATCCGCATCGAACCCAGTATCATTGGGCTGGTCAGCGGGTCGGTGCTGCGAAAGCATAATGTCCTGCCCATCTCCTTTGCTGAGGGGCACTCCAACGTGTTGATCCTTGCTATGTCGGACCCGATGGACATGGTCGCGCAGGATGACATTTCCATCATCACCAACTGTGTCATCGAGCCCCGTATTGCCACTGTGGGGGAAATCAACTCTGTGCTGGATCGGTATTTCGGCACGGGAGAGGCCATGTCGGCTGCCGAGCAGTACACCAAGGAGCGGGAAATCCAGCAGCAGCAGCTGGCCTCGGATGCAGAGGAAGAGCAGACCGAGCTGGAGAACGCCCCCATTGTGCAGCTGGTGCGCTCCATCATCGAGCAGGCGGTACGCCAGCGGGCCAGCGACATTCACTTTGACGCGATGGAGAAAAAGGTTCGGGTGCGCTACCGCGTGGACGGCGTGCTCAGCGAAAAGATGCTGTACGACATCAGCCTGTTATCCGCCATCGTCACCCGAATTAAGATTATGGGCGGCATGGATATCTCCGAAAAACGCAAGCCCCAGGACGGCCGCATTACCTTGGTGGTCGACCGCAACGAATATGACATCCGTGTGTCGGTGCTGCCTACCTCTTACGGGGAAAAAATCGTCATGCGTCTGGCCTCCACCACCGCGCTGACGCGCACCAAAGCGGAACTTGGCATGCAGGACTGGGAGCTGGCGCGGTTCGAGCATATTCTGGCCAATCCAAACGGAATCATTTTGGTCACCGGACCCACTGGCAGCGGGAAATCCACTACCCTGTACACCGCGCTTTCCGAGTATAACCGGGAGAGTGTGAACATTATCACGGTCGAGGACCCGGTGGAGGCCAATATTCCCGGCATTAACCAAGTGCAGGTGAATCCCAAGGCAGATCTGACCTTCGCCACGGCGCTGCGCGCCATCCTGCGTCAGGACCCGGACATCATCATGATTGGAGAGATCCGCGACTACGAGACAGCCTCCATCGCGGTGCAGGCCTCCATCACCGGGCATTTGGTGGTCAGCACCCTGCATACCAACAGCTCCTCTGCAACCATCACCCGTCTTTTGGACATGGGGGTGGAGTCCTATCTCCTGGCCGACTCGGTGGTGGGCGTCATTGCCCAGCGGCTGGTGCGCAAGCTGTGTAAATCTTGCCGCAAGCCCAGACTTGCCACCGGGCATGAAAAACATCTGATGGGGGTCCCTGAGGAGCGG
>JAYFPV010000177.1:0-3076 GCA_034927465.1 Lawsonibacter sp. | reverse complement strand
TCGTCTCCGGCGTCTTTAAAGTCCTCCTTGGCATCGCTCAGGGTCCGCTTGGCGGCAAAGAGAGCATAGCTGGCCTCCTTGGCGGCAGTTAGGTCCGCCTCCAGATCCATGGACTTCAGTCCTTCTTCGGTGACCTGGGGCAGAGACTGAAGCTGAACGCTCTCGGACAACTCAGCTCCGATCATCTGCTTCAGCTGAATCTTGTAGTTGCTGATGTTCATTTCCAGGGTCTGCTGCCCGCTGACCAGAGCGGTCCGTCCCGCCTTGGTCTGCTCCAGGGTAAGGGCAGAAATTTGGCCCAGGTTATAGCGCAGTTCCATCTCCCGAATGGTGCGATCCAGCGAAGCCAGGGAGCGATCCATGGTCTGGTCGTTTTCTTCCAGCTCCGTCAGCGCCACATACAGGGACTCCGACGCCATCACCACCTGATTCTGGGCGTTTTTCAGCTGACGAACCACGGCGGCATTGTCCTCTTGAATTTTGCCGTCCTTCAGATCGTCAAAAGTGTCCCGCAGGGCGTCATAGCTCTGCTGCAGCGCGTCGGCAGCAACCGAGTTTCCGCTAACGTTTAGACCCCACTGGACTTTGGCCAGCAGGTTGATCTGATCCCGGATGTCCTCTTTCATTTTGTCATAGTCGATGACTTCAACCGAAGCGATGGTTTCATCCAGCGCCAAAAGATTAAAATTGTTTTTCCGAACCCGGCTGCCCAAATTGGAAAAGGAAATGGTCCCCACTGGGTCAGGGGTAAGCTCCGCGGGGGCATCGGCGGTCTCTTCCCCACTCTCCCCATTTGTCTGCTCGTCTTGCTGAGCGGCGACATATGTAGCATCCGTAGCTGCGGCCCCTGTCAAATCGGTCTGCTGACTCACAGCCGCGCTTTGGGATGAGGCAGCCTGGCCTGTTTCCTCCGGATCCGCCGCAAAGACGGATATTCCGCACAGCGTTAGAGCCACAGCGACCGCCAAAAACAGCCCCGTGCTTTTTCCATGTAACATTACGTTCCTCCTTACTGCATCCATGCAGATCTTTTATTTTTCCTCACACGATAAGCTGCCGTGCCGAATGATTTCAATTCTGGTCTGCAGGATATTCCGCTGCCGTTCCCATTGATCCGGATCCCGCAGCATCTCCATAATGGCATATGCCAATGGTGCCACTGTAAGAAAAAACACGTGGCACACAAACTCCCGGTCTTTCTTTCGAAACCCCGTCAACGTCACCTGATCCATAAAATTCTCAGGCAGCAGACCGGGTTCTCTGACCAGAAAGTGCTGGAAATCCATCCCCTGATTCAGGCGCACAATCTGAACAAAGCGCGCCAGAACGGGATCCGGACTCCCCTGCTGGCTGATAAACCGGTCAAATGCACGGACCGGAACGGCAAACAGATCCCCATTTACATCCCGCAACACATCCCGAAAAATATCGGAATAATAGGCTCGCATCCCATTCAAGAGATACCAAAAAAGTTCCTTTTTGTCCGTAAAATACTGGTAAAAGCTTCCTCTTGGAATGTGCGCATTGTGGATAATCTGATTGATGGATGCATCCGAAAAGCTGGTCCGTGAAAACTCTTCCCAGGCGGCATCCAGCAGGCGCTGTCTTTTTTCCTCAGGCAGCCGGAAAAAAGTGCTGGTTGGCATATGACTTCCTCCATTTGTGACAAGCTGTCATAGATTATACGCAGGCAAGACTTAAGTGTCAACTATATTTCAATTAAATTTTCGTTAAGAACATTTCCATCGTAAGCATGCTTATCCGCACCATTTGTTCCATTACAGAAATAGATATTTTTTCATTTTCGTCTGCTTCGTCTGCGATCAAAAAACGAACGGCCCTCTATACGAAAGGGACCGTTCGTTTTTGCCTGTGCAGCGGAAGATTCTGCAATTCCGATTGATTTCGCCAACAGCGGTGTCTTGTGTCATAGGGTGCCGCCGCGTTCCTTTTTCCGCCGACTTTTCGTGTAGAACAGCTCCGCCAGGCCACCGGAGGTCATGTCGTCCCGCTCCTGCCCCGACAAATCCAGCACAATGCGGCCGGAATCCAGCATAATGGTTCGGCTGCCTACCGTGAGGGCGTAATCCATGTCGTGGGTAATCATCAGGGTCGTAATCTTATCCCTGGAAATGATCTGCTCCGTCACCTCCATTACCTTCTCCGCCGCGCCCGGATCCAGCGCGGCGGTGTGTTCGTCCAGAAGAAGAAGCTTGGGCTGGGCCACGGTGGCCATAAGAAGCGATGCCGCCTGGCGCTGTCCGCCGGACAGCAGGCCCATCTTGGTCTTCATCCGATCCTCCAGCCCCATATTCAGCGTGGCCAGCAGATCCCGGAAATAGGCATTGTCCTTCCGGTTGACAGCAAAAAACGACTTGGCTGCCTTCCGGGTATAGGCCAGAGCCAGGTTTTCCTCAATGGTCATGGTTGGAGCGGTCCCCCGCATGGGGTTCTGATACAGACAACCAATGTTCAGCGCCCGCTTGTAGTCTTTCTGGCGGGTGATGTCTTCCCGCCCCAGAAAAATATGGCCGCTGTCTGGCTCCAGGCGGCCCAGAATGGCATTGAACAGGGTGGACTTGCCCGAGCCGTTGGAGCCCAACACAGTGACGAACTGTCCCGCCGGCACTTCAAGATCCAAGTGATCCAGAGCCAGCTTTTCGTTGACAGTGCCCGCCTCAAAGCGCCTGGTCAGGCCCTGGACGGAGAGAGAACTGCTGCTCATATCGCCTCATCTCCCTTCCGTTCACGGATCAGCTTTTTCTGCATCAGCGGCACCGCCAGTGCGCACACCACAATCAGAGTGGACAGCAGCTTGACGGCGTAGCTTGGCATGTCGATTTGATAGGCCGCCTGGATGATCATCCGGTACAGCAGGGACCCCCCCACGGCGGAGATCAGGCCACCCACAATGCCCCAATCCCCAAAAAGTACCTGACCAATAATCACGGAGGCCAACCCCATGACCAGCATGCTGCTGCCGCAGTTTAAATCGGCATACCGCTGCTGCTGGCAGAGCAGCGCCCCAGACAGGGCCACCAGCGCATTGGCCAGCATGACCCCGGCGGTGCGGGTC
>JAYFPV010000205.1:0-34296 GCA_034927465.1 Lawsonibacter sp. | reverse complement strand
CAATGAGGCACGCCAAATTGCCGTTAAGCGAATGGTAGACGAAGCCGAGAGCTTGGGTGCCGATGCGGTGCTCAACTTGCGGTACGGATCTTCTTCCGTGATGCAGGGGGCGGCCGAAGTCATCGCCTATGGCACGGCCGTAAAGTATCGCTGAGGGCGTTCCGACTAGGACATGCACAAGGAACTACGCGGATGCAAAGGGATAACACAGGCTCAACTCGCGGTCAAGGCTGGTGAGTTGAGCCTGTCAAAAAAGAGGCAAGGCTTGCGTGTAAAATGTCATTTACAACGCACATGTCTTTGAAAATGACGGATTTTAATTTGATTCCGCTGCCTGCGGGCCACGGAACTCTGCAAGACTTCTCTGCGGGGGCGTTTTCGACGAACTGAAACCATGGGCGTTGCCCATGGTTTTTTGTTGCAGGGAAAAGAAAAAAGTATCGTTGGTAAAAAAGGTTGACAAAAGATGACGGCGGGCAGCGTGGTCTCGGATTGGAAGAACGGGGAAGATCAACGGGAATGCTCCGGAACCGCGGAGGAAGCGGTTTTTTACAAAACAGGGAAACAAGTTTACCAAAGGGCGTGGGCCAGTCAAGATGCAGGCATAACCATTCCCCTTGTCCCATAAGCTGTTGACATAGGACAAAGGAGGCGAAGCGTATGACGCTGCGGAGAAAAAGGGTGGAATTCTTCGGGGTGCTGGGTACCCGGCAAGTGGTGGTGATTGCCTTGATTTTGGTAGCAGTGCTGTTCTTTTTGCCGGTGCTGATCATCTCTGGCCAGCCGCTGTATCAGGGAAAGGACCAAGAAGAATCGTCCGGGGAAACGGAAGCCACCCTTCCCATCGACCGTGTGGCGCCCACCATGGCCTCCAGGGACAAGGGGCGAGTGGTGCGCCTGCAGCAGACAGACGGGACCATTGTGGAATTGACGATGGCAGATTATCTGTGGGGTGTCGTGGCAGCGGAAATGCCGGCTACCTTTGAAGAGGAGGCACTCAAGGCCCAGGCGTGCGCCGCAAGAACCTACACTGTAATTCAACAAAACGCAGCGACCAAAAAGCACCCGGGTGCGGATATTTGCGGCGACAGCACGTGCTGCCAGGCGTATGTGGACCGGGTGGCGGCGGAAACGCGTTGGGGCTTGAACGCAGAAGCGTACGGGGAAAAGATTACCCAGGCAATTGCAGAAACCGACGGGCTGGGGATCCTTTACCAGGGGAAGCCCATTCAAGCATTGTTTTTTTCTTCAGCTGCCGGGAAGACGGTGGACGCGGTGGAAGTGTGGGGCAACTCGGTGGACTATCTGAAGAGCGTGGACAGCCTTGAAGGGGAGGAAGTGCCCAATTACCACACCCAGGTGGTGCTGACAACGCAGCAGGTAAAGGAGGCCGTTCAGGCCGCATACCCAGGGGCCGATCTGTCAGGTGATCCATCCGGGTGGTTTGGAGCGGCCAACCAAAACGAGGGTGGCACGGTTTCCTCTATTTTAGTGGGGGGAGTGACCCTTACCGGAAGCCAGGTGCGCACATTGTTTTCTCTGCGGTCGGCTACTTTTACCGTCGCGTTTGAAGGAGGAAATTTTACGTTCAGCGTCACCGGCTATGGACACGGGGTTGGAATGAGCCAGTATGGAGCCAACGCCATGGCGAAGGAGGGAAAAACCGCCCAGGAGATTTTGACCTGGTATTATTCCGGGACCGAGGTGGCGCAATTGTGGTGAGGGGAAATCGCGCGTGAAATACCCGATCAAATACGCGGGCCAGCCCGATCGGGCCGGCCCGCGTTCCGCACGTTTGCAGGTGCGGGAAGCTCCATGTGTTTATTGCGGGGCAATAAGCCAACCTCATTTCCCCACGCAGAACCGGGCGAAAATGCGGTTTGTAATGTCCTCGCGGACAGACTGGCCGGTGAGCTCTCCCAGGGCGGCCAGAGCCTCCTCCACGTCAGTCAGGAGGGCATCAGGCGTCATACCGGCCTCCAGTGCTTCCCTGGCCCGGACAATGCTGGTACTGGCCCGGCGGGCGGCATCCTCTTGGCGCTGATTGGTTAAAAGCTGCCCATAGGGGGCTGCGGGCTGGCTGGGAAACAGCGCAGCCACGGCGCCTTCCAGCGCGGATAGGCCTTGGCCGGTCTTCACGCTTACCTCCACGGCTGGCAGGCCATCCGGCAGAGACAAAAGGGAAATGCAGGGGGCAGGAGAAAGATCGGATTTGGACCAAACCAAGATGGCAGGCGCCAGTTCCACGGCCAGGTCCAAAAGCTGTCGGTCTTCCTGCGTAAAGGGCGCGGAGCGGTCACAGAGAACCAGAATCAGGTCCGCCTGCTCCATGGCGGCCCGGCTGCGGGCCACCCCCAGTCGTTCCACCGGGTCGCCGCTGTCCCGAAGGCCAGCGGTGTCAATCAGCCGGAAAGGAAGCCCCGCCAGCTCAACGTTGACCTCAACGGTGTCCCGCGTGGTGCCGGGGATTTCGGTCACAATGGCACGGTCGTAGCCAGCTAAGGCGTTGAGCAGGGAGGATTTGCCCGCGTTGGGGCGACCTACGATGGCGCAGGAGATGCCATGGGTCAGCTGATAGCCCCGGCGGCAGGAGTCCAAGAGCTGGCTTAGGGCATGCTCCTGCTGAGAGAGGGAAGCGGTCAGCTCCTCAGAGCGAAAGGGGTCGATGTCCTCGTCCGGGTAGTCCAGCACCGCGCAAAAGTGGGCCATCAGATCCACCAGACCGGAATAAATTTCACCAATGCGTCGGGACAAGCTTCCCGCCAGCTGACCAGCCGCATGGCGGGCGCCTTCCCTGCTTTTGGCTTCCAGCAGGTCTCCGACTGCCTCGGCCTGGGCCAAGTCCAGTTTTCCGTTGAGAAACGCGCGGCGGGTAAATTCCCCCGGACCGGCCTGACGGGCCCCACAGGCAAACAGAGCATCCAGCCCCAAAGACAGCACCATAGGGGATCCGTGGCAGTGAAACTCTGCCGTATCTTCTCCGGTGTAGCTGACAGGCCCTTTGCTATAGGTGCACAGGATGCGATCAATGGGTTGACCGCATCGGTCCAGCAGGTCCCCATAGACAAGCGTGCGGGGAGCATAATCACGCAAAGTCTTGGGGCCCAACGGATGAAAGCATTGCGCTGCAATTTGAATCGCCTGGGCACCGGACAAGCGAAGTACCCCAATGGCTCCCGGCCCTGCGGGGGTAGAGATAGCGGCGATGGTTTCTTTTTCCAATAGTATAGAGACCTCCAATCGGGTGAACATACATAATTCGACGGCATTCGAACGGATTCCTGCAAAACCAAGCGCTCGCATTTTTGTTGGAATTTCATGCTTGACACGAATTATGGAAACTGAAAAATGAATGGGGACTGCAAAACGGTTGACATAAGAGGGTGTGGAAAACTCTGTGCAAAATGTGGATAACCCTTGAAAATAAAGGCCAATGATGAAGGAAATAACAAAAGTTATCATATCCAAAGAACTGCATATGGGGTGTCAAAAAATAAAAGGGAATCAAAAGGGAATAAAAGGAAAGTAAAGTTGGCTGCCCGCACAAAATGCAAGAGCGCCGTCCAGCCTGGGGGCCAGGCGAGACGGCGCTTCCCTTAAACCCTTTCGGTCAGGCGGCGGCTGACTGCTCGGGCAGTCTGGACACCGGAGGCGCCAGCTTGAGCCAAACCACGAGTGATGCCAGCGCCGTCCCCTGCGGCAAAGAAGCCGGGAAGAGCGGTTTCCAGCTCCTCGGACAGCTGAAGCTGGGCAGAATAGAACTTTACCTCAGCCCCATAGAGCAGAGTGTCGTAGTTTGCCGTGCCGGGAGCCAGCTTGTCCAATTGGTAAATCATCTCGATGATGTTGTCCAGATGGCGCTTAGGCAACGCCAAGGACAGATCTCCGGGAACGGCTGCGGTAAGGGTGGGCCGGACGAAGGCCTTGCTCATCCGGTGTTCGTTGGTGCGGCGCCCCCCGACCAGGTCGCCAAACCGCTGGACCAGCACCCCGCCGGCCAGCATGTTGCTGAGCGAGGCCACGTGCTTGCCGTAGCGATAAGGCTCGTTAAAGGGCTTGGTGAAGCGGTTGCTGACCAGCAGAGCAAAGTTGGTGTTCTCCGAACGGAGGGCGGGATCGGCGTAGGAATGCCCGGTCACGGTATTAATGCCCTCGACATTTTCAGCTACTACATGGCCATACGGATTCATGCAGAATGTGCGCACCTGATCGCCGTACTGCTTGGTGCGGTATACCAGCTTGGACTCGTACACCACGTCGGTAATATGCTCAAAGACAGTGGCGGGCAGTTCCACACGGACGCCAATGTCCACCTGGTTATTCAGCAGCTCCAGCCCCAGCTCTTTGCACTGATTGGAAAACCACTCGGCGCCGGACCGGCCGGGGGCGGCAATGAGATAACGGCAGGATACCTCGCCGCCCTTGGCCAGGGTCAGATGGTAGCCCTGATCGGCGCGATCGATGCGGCTGACCTCAGTGTTGAATGAGAACTCCAGCTTGTTCCGCAGCCCCTCGTATATGTTGGAGAGTATCTTCAAGTTGTTTTCCGTGCCAAGATGTTTGCACCTGGCCTGAAGCAGGTGGAGGTCGTACGCCATGGCCCGGCGCTCCAGGGCCTTCGCCTCTGGAGTGGAAGTGGAAAAGCACTGGGTGGTGGCCCCGTGGGCGACATTGATGGAGTCTACATAGTCGATCAGCTCCATCACGTGGTCGGGCTCCATAAAATCGGTCAGCCACCCGCCAAACTCAGTGGTAAAGTTGAATTTCCCGTCGGAAAAAGCTCCGGCTCCGCCAAAGCCGCACATGGTGTGGCAAACGGGACAGTGAATACATTCCTTTACCTTGCCGGCCACAATGGGACAACTGCGGTGGTAGATATCCTGCCCCTGGTCCAGAGCCAGCATCTTTAAACCGGGATGCAGTCGGGCCAGCTCGTAGGCGGCAAAGATGCCGGCCTCACCACAGCCCAGAAGGACGACGTCGTAATTGGGGTTCATGGGAGAAACTCCTCTCATTTGTGATCATTAGGGGAATATTTGGGCACAATGCCTACTACAAAACACCATAAGTATAACACAAAACCGGGAAAAAGAAAGGGCAGAATAGGAAAATAGGGAGAAAAAAGCCGCATTGCCCTTTCGAAAGAAAGAGAAAAAGCGGCTGATTTCAAGTTAAAGGGAAGAGAGAGAAAGCCAGCCGAGCTCCGCCAACTGGTGTAGCGTATCGGCAGGCAAATCGGCCGCTTCGCCCTTGCCCAGACGGAAGCAAAAATAGACATTGGACTGGGCCGGATAGGATTCGTTGATGCCGTCGCACACAACCAGCACGCGGTCGCCGTCTTCCAACCCATCGAACATCGCATCAGAAGCAAACCGGTTACGCATGACGACCGGACTACTTTGACGGTCAATGATAATATGGGTGCCGTTGTTTGCCCGAAGATAGCTTCCAGTGAAAATGGTATTCTCGGTAACCGCCCACCAGGATATAGCGGCTATGCTGAGACTGATGAAAACGAGGATGGAAATAAGCAGACGCCTAGCTGTAAGCTTCATGGCAACTCCCCCAAACAAAGCATGTTCTCTTGATATAGACGAAAAAGAGGGGGAAATGTTTCAAGCAAACGATATTTCCACAAAAAATCACGGCCCGCCGCTGATGCTGACGGGCCGTGAAGCGTTAGCTCTTTTCCTCGAAAGTAGCGCCGCAACTGCGGCAAGTGACGGTGATTTTTCCTTTGCCCCGGGGAACCCGAAGCTGCTGGCCACAATTTGGGCACTTAAAATAGCGATGCTCCTTGTCACGGCGGCTGGTGTGCCGGAAGCGGACCCACTGAATCACGGGGCCGGCCGTCTTCATAAATTTCATATTTTCTTCCCGTCGGCGCGGCAAATTACGGGAGAGCAAACGGAACAGAGAAAGAAACACCAAAACCAGGCATAACAAATACAAGACTTGAAACCTGGTAAACACATACAACAGGTAGAGAACCAGATACAG
Source organism: Lawsonibacter sp. (assembly GCA_034927465.1). Taxonomy (GTDB): domain Bacteria; phylum Bacillota; class Clostridia; order Oscillospirales; family Oscillospiraceae; genus Lawsonibacter. Next base: position 28,296 of record JAYFPV010000205.1, on the reverse strand, counting down.
CCCAACCAAGAAGAAATTCAATTGATCATTTCCGTAGCGGCCATACATAAACCGCTGAATGGTATTGCGGATCATAGAGGGTGCCTCCTTAGAGAAGGACAGCAGGCGAAACCGCCTGCCGAATCACTAGAATAATGATAGCGCGTCCAGGTGAACACGTCAAGGAGCCATTCGTAAACAAAATGTAAATTCGCGGTGGACAACGCCGTTTGGTTTCAGAGAAATGGAAATTTTGGACAAAAATGGGAAAATGTTTCAAAAAAGCTTCAAAAGAGCATGGCCGCAAGTTTGGGTTGCGAAGGAAGCAAAAATAAGCTATACTGTCTCCATTCCGATATAATCTGAATCAATAGGGAGGGCAAGCCCCATGAAGCGCATCGACAAAGAAAATTATTACCTGGATATTGCCGAAACCGTGCTGGAGCGGTCCACCTGCTTGCGTCGGTGCTACGGTGCCATTCTTGTCAAGAATGATGAATTTGTATCTACCGGTTATAATGGTGCGCCTCGCGGACGAAAAAATTGCATGGATTTGGGTTATTGCACACGAGAGGCTATGAATGTTCCCTCGGGAGAACGGTATGAACTGTGCCGTTCAGTCCATGCGGAGATGAACGCTATTATTTCAGCTGCCCGGCGAGACGCCCTGGGATCCACCCTTTACTTGGCCGGCCGGGAAGCAAAAAGCGGCGAACTGCTCCACGATGCCACCTCCTGCTCCATGTGCCGCCGACTGATTATTAACGCCGGAATTGACCGGGTGGTCATTCGCAACACGGAAACAGACTACTCCGTGGTTCGTGTAGAGGATTGGATCCGCGAGGATGACTCTTTGCCCCAGAAGGTGTGAGTGCCAGCTCCGGCAAGGGCTCCTTTTGGCCTGAATTAATGGTTGGGAATCGGCAAGGAACAAGACAAAGTCTAAACATCTGTCTCCCTTTGGGGGAGGCAGGTGTTTGGACACTCGAAATTCGGCTGAAAGCACTTTTCGAGTCGGCTGCGGCTTGCCACGCGCATGCTGAGAGGCTTTTTTTGACAAGCGAAACACCTGTCTCCTTTTGGAGGGCAGGTGTTTTTTTGTTTGGCAAAGCCAATACTTTTTGAATCGGGACAGCAAACAGAAGGAGCGCCAACCAGGAAAATATTCCCGCATAAAAAGCCGGAACTTGTTCTTTCTGATAGATTAGACGTAAAAAAGACGACTTCGTTTGGACGGTTTCTCTAAAAGATTTTGCCTGTGTGGACGTTTCAAAGACGGTGGTGCTTCTATAATCAGTCAGCGTCTGTGAAGCAGTGGCATATGCAGGCAAGAAAATTAAGAGAAAGAAAGGGTCGGCGCAATGGAATTCGGATTTAATGATGAATATAAGATGATCCAAAAAATGTATCGCGAATTTGCGGAAAAAGAGATTAAGCCATTGGCAGAAGAGATTGATGAAAACGAAAGATTTCCCAAGGAAAGCGTGAAAAAAATGGCCGAAAACGGAATGCTGGGGATTCCGTTTCCGGAGGAGTACGGCGGAGAAGAGGGGGACTATCTCTCCTATGTGATCGCCGTTGAGGAGCTCTCCAAGGTTTGCGCGTCTACAGGCGTCACGCTGTCCGCCCATACCTCCCTGGGCTCCGCCCCCATTTTTGACTGGGGCACCGAAGAGCAGAAGCAGAAGTACCTGACCCGGCTGGCCAGCGGGGAATGCCTGGGAGCGTTTGGACTGACGGAGCCAAACGCGGGCACTGATGCCTCTGGGCAGAAGACCACGGCAGTAAAAAAAGGCGACCACTACGTTCTGAACGGCTCAAAGTGCTTTATCACTAACGCGGGCGAGGCTGGGATCTATGTGGTCATGGCCATGACCGACAAAGAGAAGGGCAACCACGGCATCTCTGCGTTCATCGTGGAGGACGACTGTAAGGGCTTCTCCATCGGCAAGCACGAGAAGAAGATGGGCATCCGCGGCTCAGCCACTGCCAGCCTGATCTTTGAGGACTGCATTGTCCCGGAGGAAAACCTGCTGGGGAAAGAGGGCGACGGGTTCAAGGTGGCCATGCATACCCTGGACGGCGGCCGAATCGGCATTGCCGCGCAGGCGCTTGGCATTGCCGAGGGCGCGCTGAATGAGGCCGTGGCCTATGTCAAGATGCGTGAGCAATTTGGCAAGCCGCTGGCTGCTTTCCAAAACACCCAGTTTGTCATTGCAAACCTGGCAAACCAGATTGAAGCCGCTAAGCTGCTGGTGTACCGCGCCGCCTGGGCCAAGGACAACCACCTGCCCTATTCCGTGGAGTCCGCCCACGCCAAGCTCTATGCCGCTGAGACCGCGATGCATGTGACAACCGAGTGCGTCCAGCTGCTGGGCGGCTACGGCTACACCCGCGAGTATCCCGTGGAGCGCATGATGCGCGACGCCAAGATTACCCAGATCTACGAGGGCACCAGCGAGGTGCAGCGTATGGTTATCTCCCGCGCACTGCTAAAATAATTCACAAAAATATTCGTGCAGAACAGATCCTGTTTTCTTATATGACGAAATGAAGCCGATTTTTAGACGTTTCAAAGACGATATGGGATCTATACTGAAAAAGTAGGGCACAAGTTGGATTGACGCTGTCGCGTCCAGGGAAACAGCAATGACACACTCTTTTCTCTCGGTAAAGTGAGAAAGGGGCTCCCCTCAAGCAGGTATGAGTACCTTTTATGAATCTTACATTCCCAGTACCTTTTCCTCTTCGCAGAGGAAGAACCCAGGCGGGCGTGCTTCCTCTGCGAAACCGGCAACCCATCGAGCCGGCGGCCTGATCTCCGCGGAGATTCAAAAAGGCGATAACCACATAAGAGCGGCGGACCATTTTTGAGGAAGCACCTTACAAGGGCGCTCAGTTTCGGTCAATTTGGGCAACTAACCGCCCTGCGCCCGTGCGCAGGGAACACAACCGCAGCCGTATATTTGGGAGGAGGAAAGTTCATGGAAGAAAAAAACACAGAGGCCCCAGTAAAAGAGATGTCGGCCGAGGAGCTAGACAAAGAGCTGTCTGAAAAGATCGGTATTGCAATCGATTACAGTACGATCACGCTACCAAACCTGGTCAAATTCCTGTTCTTCTCTGCGCTTGGTGTTTGGGTATTCTTTGCTCCGGCATTCGATGGGAATACCCCCATGGTAACCCTGATCAGCTGGTTGAAGGTGACACTCGGGCCGCTTAAGAACTGGCTCACCGTCATCACCTGTGTTGGACTAGCAGTGACCTTTACGTTCAACAAACTCAAAAAGGACACGCCACTTGCAAAGTTCTATGCCAAAGACGGCTGGTTTGACGGAATCCTCTACTATTTCGCCGCAATCTTTGCTGTTTTGGTTAAGCTTGAGTGCGGCCCTGCTTGGATGATGAAGTCCGACGTTGGCCCCGACGCCATGAGCCTGGCCGGCAGCTGCCTGTTGACCGTGACCGTTGCCGGATGGCTGGTCAACCTGCTGACCGAGTTCGGCCTGCTGGAGCTGATCGGCACCCTAATGGAGCCTATTATGCGCCGGTGCTTCAAGATCCCAGGCCAGTCTGCCGTGGACGCGCTATCCTCCTTTGTGGCGGCCCCCGCTGTGGGCGTGTTTATCACTAACCGCCTGTATAATGATTGTGTGTACACCGAGAAGGAAGCCTGCTGTATCTCCACAAACTTTAGTGTGTGCTCCCTGGGCTTCTTTGCATTGCTGGTGTCCATCACCGGAACTGAGTATATGTACGGCAACGCGGTGCTGTGCTCGCTGATCATTGTCTTTATTCTGGCTGCCATTGTCATTCGGATTCCCCCCCTGTCATGGAAAAAGAATCAATATCATAACGGTGTGATACAGACGGCAGAGATGGCCAAGCCTGGTAAGTACAGCCTGAGCATCTTCAAGAAGGCCGTCGCCGCCGCCACTACCAGAGCGCAGCGCACGCCTTACTCCGTGTTTGTGACCTCGATCCCCGACGTGCTCTCCTTTGCACTGAAGATCGTGGCCTTCGTTCAGTCCATTGCTGTGGTTTCCCTGTATCTGTGCCTGTACACCCCCGTTTTCCACTGGATCGGGATGCCGATGATTCCCTATTTGCATCTGGTACAGATGCCGGATGCCGCCGCCATTGCCCCGGCCACGCTGGTTGGCATTGCCGAGATCGCGCTGCCTGTTATGACCATTGCCGGACAGAGCATTTCCACGATGAGCATCTTCTTCGTCATCGTGCTGTCCACGGTACAGATCATCTTCTTCACCGAGAGCGCCAACGCGATGATGAAAGCGGATATGGGTCTGAAGTTTGGCGAGCTGGTCATTATTTTCCTGATTCGTACTGCAATCGCAATTCCCCTCGTTGCTCTGGTCGCGCATATTTTCTATCCAATGTAATCGCAGAGACTGCATGCGTGCCGGAGCAGAGTGAAACTGAAAAAGCAAGCGCACAACAACGTGCAAGGTTTTAGGAGATGTTACATATGAACAAAGCGTTAAGTGGGGTTCGGGTGTTGGATTTCACGCAGATTTTGGCCGGTCCGTTTTGCACCATGAACCTGGCCGACTTTGGCGCAGAAGTCATTAAGATTGAGAAACCCGGAGTCGGCGACGGAAGCCGGATTTTCGGCCCCTTTGTCAACGGCCAGAGCGGCTACTACACGCTGGTCAACCGGGGCAAGAAAGGAATTGCCCTGGACCTGAAGAAGGGCAAGGATATCATCTATGATATGGTCAAGACGTGCGATATCGTGGTCGAAAACTTCAAGCCAGGCGTGATGGAGAAGCTGGGTTTTTCTTATGAGAAGCTCAAAGAGATCAATCCTTCTCTTATTTACTGCTCCATCTCCGGCTTTGGCCAGAACAGCCCCATGCGTGACCTCGCGGCCTACGATATCGTGGCACAGGGCATGTCGGGCATGATGAGCATCACCGGCTACCCCAATACGCCTCCCGCCCGGGTGGGCAGCTCCTTGGGTGACATCAGTGCCGGTCTGTATGCGGTAACCGGCATTCTGCTGGCCCTGTACAACAGAGAGAAGACTGGCAAGGGGCAGTATGTTGATGTGGCCCTGCTGGACAGCGTGTTCGCCTTTGTGGAGACGAATATCGTCCGGCACACCATCGGGGGTATCCATCCAACCCGCGTTGGCGCCCGCCATCCCCTGAGCGCACCCTTCGATATCTATCGCTGCAAGGATGCCTACGTTATTATCGCCGTGGCCAGCGATTCACACTTTGCCAAGCTGTGTGAGATGATCGGTCAGCCTGATCTGATTCAGAACCCCAAGTTGGACTCCGACCCCCACCGTTCCGAAAACGATGTGGAGCTGAAGGCCATTCTGGAGAAGTTCCTGGCCGACTACACCGTGGACGAGGCCATGAAGATGATGCAGGAGCGTGCCATCCCCTGCGGCCCGCTGTGTACTGTGGACGAGGCGTGTGAGAATCCCAGCATCCTGAAGCGTGAGATGCTGGTGGAGATCGATCAGCCCGGCATGGGTAAGGTGAAGATCACCGGTAACCCCATGAAATTGTCCGAAACGCCCGCGGACCCCCGGCACCCCGCACCTGTGTTGGGCCGAGATACCAAGGAAATCCTGCACAGCGTCTTTGGCTATTCGGAAGAACAGATTTCTCAGTGGGAGAAAGAGAATTTATTTTAAAATGACATTCGAATCATAGGAGGATACAACCATGGATTTTACTTACACAGAAGATCAAATCGCCCTGCGCCGCACCGTGCGTGAATTTGCGCAGAGCTATCTGGCCCCCAAGGCCGAGGAGATTGACGTCAATAATCGCTTTCCCATCGAGACAGTCAAGGCTCTGGGCGAGCAGGACCTGATGGGTCTGGCTTATCCCGAGGAATTGGGCGGTGCCGGATATGACTGCATTTCCGAGGCCATCGCCATGGAGGAAATTTCCGCCGCCTGTGCGTCCACCGGCTCCATCATCACCGGCCATTATCTTGGCTTTGATGCGCTGTATCTTAAGGGTAACGACATGCAGAAGGAGCGGTGGTTGCGCCCCGCGCTGGAAGGCGAAAAGTATGCTGCCTTCTGCCTGACCGAACCCGCCGGCGGCTCGGACATGACCTCCAACAAAACCACCGCCGTGGAAGACGGTGACAGCTACGTCATCAACGGGGTGAAGCACTTCATTACCGGCGGCGCTCATGCCGACTTCTTGGCCTGCTTTGCCATTACCAACAAGGCGGACCCCAGACACGGCATGACCTGCTTCATCGTCGAGAAGGGCACTCCTGGAATGGAGATTGCCTCTGAGGACAACAAAATGGGAATTCGCGGTGCTCGTACCGCCGAGATTGTCTTTAAAGACTGCCGTGTGCCCAAGGAAAACATGGTTGGCAAGCTCAATGAGGGCTATCGCCTGGCTTTGGACGTTGTGGACCGCGGCCGCATCGGCATCGCAGCCATGGCGGTGGGCGTCTCACAGGCCGCCTTTGACATGGCTGTGAAGTATGCCAAGGAGCGGGAGGTCTTTGGCCGTACCATCTCCAAGTTCCAGGGCATTCAGTGGATGATCGCCGACATCGGAACCCAGCTGGAGGCCGCTCGTATGCTGACCTACTATGCTGCCGATCTAAAAGAAAAAGGTGTTCCGTTTACGAAGCAGGCCGCGATGGCCAAGCTGTTCGCAGCTGAGGCGTCCCACAAGATTGTCACAACCGCCCTGCAGATCCACGGCGGCTACGGCTACATGAAGGAGTACCCCATCGAGCGGCTGTACCGCGACCAGCGGATTCTGGAGCTGTTTGAGGGTACATCTCAGATTCAGAAGATTGTCATTGCCGGACAGATTCTTCGCTGATTGAACGGCTGCAATTAAGCGCTTCAGATTCAAACGAGATATGGGCAAATCTTGAAATGACAGGATTTGCCCATATTGGTTCCCGGACCTCGTTGAAAGTCAGGAGAACCGATGTACACAATTCGGGAGGATATAGAGTATGAACATATTGGTATGCATCAAGCAAGTGCCGGATAACGCAGTGGTACCAAAGCTGGATCCCGGCACCAACCGCGTCATCACCGACGGCGTAGAGCCGATGGTCAGCCCCTTTGACCTGAACGCCATTGAAGCCGGACTGCAGTTGGCAGAGGCCCACGGCGGCGAGGTGAGCGTGATGACCATGGGCAACGAGTCATGCAAGACTGCATTGAAAATTGGGCTGTCCATGGGCGCCGCCCACGCCTATCTGGTGCATGAGCCCGCGATGGAGGACTCTGACCCGGTGGCTACTTCTTATGCCTTAGCCAAGGCCATTCGGTCAGTTGGTGAATTTGATTTGATCCTCTGCGGGAAGCAGGCCATCGACGACGATGCCGCCCAGGTGGGGGCCGGCATTGCAGAGCAGCTGGATATTTCCCAGATTACGTATGTGGAGAAGATTCAGGAAGTGACGGCCGACGCCATTACTGCCAAGCGGGTCAGTCCCGCGGGGGAGGAAGTGGTGCAGGCAAAGCTGCCCGCGCTGCTGACCTGTGAGAAATCGCTGAACGAGCCCCGCTATCCCACCCTGAAGCGCACCAGAATGGCCAACCGGATGGAAATCCCCGTGCTGGACTGCGCTGCCATTGGGGCTGATTGTGCCAAAGTGGGGAAAGCAGGTTCCCCCTCTGTCATTCAGGTGCGCTACACCCCGGCACCTCGCCAGAGCGGCGAGCGGATCAAGGGCGAACCGGCGGACATTGGGAAGCTTGCCGTCGCAAAAATTCTGGAATTAAAGATTGTTTGAGAAGGGGGAACGAACCATGTCCAATCAATATCAAGGCGTATGGGTTTGCCTGGATCAAACAGGCGGAAAAATTGCCGGTGTCTCCTATGAGATGCTGAGCGAAGCAAGAAAGTTGGCCGATCAGCGTTCTGCCGAGGTCAGTGCCGTGCTCATTGGCAGTGGGGTAAAGGACCAGGCCAAGGCGGCGATTGCCTATGGTGCGGACAACGTCTATGTCTGCGACGCCCCTGTGCTGACGGACTACCGTACCGAGAGCTACTGCAAGGTGCTGGCGGGACTGGTCCGGGCCCATAATCCGGAAGTTTTGTTCCTGTCCGCCAGCAACAATGGCCGCGACCTGGCTGCCCGGCTGGCCAGTCGGCTGGAGACCGGACTGGCATCTGACTGTGTGGCCCTGCGCCTGGACGGGGAAGGGCAGCTGGTGGCAACGCGGCCTACCTTCGGCGGAAACATTATGTCCGATGTGATCTTCCCCGAACAGAGACCCGCCATGTGTACCATCCGGCCCAACGCCATGGAGAAGGCCGAGCCGGACCCCACTAGAACCGGCAAGGTGGTGGACGTTCCAGTGGACGTACAGGAGGAAGATCTGCGCACCAAGGTGCTGGAGCTTATTGCCAAGGCTAGCGGAGAAGTCAGTCTGACCGACGCCCAGATTATCGTGTCCGGCGGCCGCGGTCTGGGCGATGCCAGTGGCTTTGCCCTGATCCAGGAACTGGCCGACACCCTGCACGCCGCTGTGGGCGCCTCCAGAGCGGCGGTGGATGCGGGGTGGATTCCGTATGAACACCAGGTCGGGCAGACCGGAAAAACTGTGGGGCCGAAGCTCTACATCGCCTGCGGCATTTCTGGCGCACTGCAACATCTAGCCGGGATGAAGACCTCCGATGTCATTGTCGCTGTCAACAAGGACGAAGAAGCCCCGATTTTCAGCGTGGCAAACTACGGGATTGTGGGCGATTTGTATCAGGTCCTGCCCGTGATGATTGAGGAGTTTAAAAAGGTTCTGGCCGCCCGCTGACGTTCTGAACAGGTGAACCAGAAAAATTTGAAATTGGAAATCCCCTCCCGCTGCTTGGGAGGGGATTTCCAATTTTGGCTTTCGACATTAGGTTGCAAAAATTCGGGTTAGGACCTTGATCTCGTACCGATTGCAGTATTCGCTGAGATTTTTTAAGGCAAGCTGATAGTAATGAGCGGAGGGTTCGGTTAAATCTTCCGCAAAAATTTGCTGGATCTCCTCGTTCTGGTCCGCCATTTTTCGAATTAGGGCTTCGGCAAAGAGAACGGTGCCCAGATCGCTGGGGTCCTTGATGTAGCCTGCATTTTCCCGCGCGGCGATCAGATACTTCCGGGCATCCGCGTAGCGGGACTCCTTCATGAGGGTAAGGGCCATGTATGAATCCAGAACGGAACGGCGCCAGAACGAGTCAAACTGCCCGTAAAGAGAATATGCCTTTTGAAAATAATCGGCTGCGACCGCAGTGTTTTCCATATAGTAGGCGGTTTTTCCGGCGTTAATATAGAAATAAGAGAGACTGGACAGGACATTTTTCTCCAGACACAGGGAAATGGCTTTGTGAAACAGCTGCAGCGCGCCCTGATAATCCTCTTCCGCCTGCCGTATCTCGCCGATGTAGTTATAGGAAGCGGCAATGTTGGTGGCGTAAAGCCTGGCGACATTTTCTGTGACGGCAAGCGTGTTAATCGACTCGGTCAGGAATTTTTCAGCCAGATAGTAGTTGCCCATCATCATATTACAAAGGCCCTTTAAACGGAGCAGAATCCCAATTTCTTTGTGATAATTGCATTTGACCGCCAGATCCAAGGCCAATTCAACGTATTCGGCCATATCTTTTGGCTGGTTGACCTGGAGATGATAGAGGATGAGCTGCTTGTACCCTTCCAACGTATAGTTCTGGTCTCCGATCTGCTTGGATTTGTCAATGACATGCATAATATGGTTGACACCGTCTTCATAGCGGCCTTCCCGGATGAGGTAGCGTCCCTTCATATAGAAAAACTCCACTTCCAGAATGTCCAGATCTCCCGAACTGAGGATGGAGCCCTGTACTTTTTTCAAGCTGATCTCCAGATTACGGAAGAGCTCGCTGATTTGTTCCCGGGAAATGTATCGATTTCCTTCCGGCTCCAGCTCCATTGTGTTTAAGACAGGGAACATCTCGTGACTGAAGTTGAGGCAGTGGCTCAGCGTGTCGATCTGATATTTCAGGGCCTTGAGATAGTCACCGGCGGCAGAGAAATGATAAATCAGCTTGGAATAGAGTTTGCTGTCTTTCTTGCTGGTGCTCAGAGCATCTTCAAGCATCGACCCGACTTTTTGGTGGAGGAGCTTTTTGCGTGAGTGCGGCTGGGTCATGTAGGCGTATTCCCGCAGTTTAATATGGGTGAACAGAATCACAGGATCCGAACCCGTTTCCTTTTCGACTAAAAGTGAGCGGTCTTTCAGCTGTTCCAACAGGCGAAGTACATCTGCGGCGTCTTTTTGTGCCACTTTAAGAAGAACAGTTAGTGGAACCGCATCGTAAAAAATGGAGAGAAGATACACCAAATCCATGGCTTCCTCCGAAAGATAGAGAAAACAGCCTTGGAGGAACTCGGTCATGGCCGGACTCATCTGGTCCAGTTTGGCGCCCTTTTTCAGCATGTCCATGTATTCGCGGAGAAAGAAAGGGTTTCCTTCCGTTTCGTTATAAATAAATTCCAAAGTCTCACCCTTCAGATTTTCATCGGGTAGAGCCTCTTCTATAAAATGATGACATGCTTCCAGAGAAAATCGCTCCAACGGAACAGTGATCAGGCGGTGATATCGGGTGAAGGAGGCAAGGGTGTCCGTAAGCGCATCGTTTCGCGCCTTATCGGAGGTGGCGAGCAGCATCACCTGAGAAGGATCGGTTTCCAGTATGACCGCCGTCAGGAGCCTGAGGCTGTTTCGATCCATCCACTGGAGATCTTCAAGGACCAGAAGGACCTGCTTTTGAGCGGCAAGTTTGGTAAAAGCCTCAATCAAAATGTGGACGAGAGAGTCCAGGGACGCTTCCTCTTGGCGGTAGCCAAATGAGTTGGGCGGTAAGTTCTCGCTGAAGTCGGGAAAACATCTCCCCATCAGATCCTTCCATAAAGCTGGAGGGATCAGTCGGTTTTGCTGAATCTGCTGGGAGATTTCCCGGACGATCCTGCACCATGGGCGCAGAGACAGGTCTTGCTCCACCTGGTAACAGCAGGTTTCCAGCACAAAGAAATCATCCGCAGCCCCTTCCAACAGCTTCCGTTTGATGGTGGATTTCCCAACTCCGGGTTCCCCCGTAATCAAAAGAGAGGTTCCATCCTTCTTCTCTCTGAAATTTTTAAATTTCTTTTCCAGCACGGCAATCTCGTCGTATCGTCCGAAAAAGAATGACGCGTCGTGAGAGCGGGTTTGGTCTCCAAAGTTAATCTGTTCCAGAGAGCGCTCATAAATTTCTTTGGTCTTTCGGTCCGGATCAATGCCAAGCTCTCTCCGCAGAAGTTTGGAAAGGTCATAGTAGGTTTCGATTACCTTGCTGTTGCGGCCCGTATCCTGATAAAACCGCATGAGTAGGCGGAAGTTTCGTTCGTCATACTCGTCCAAATCGGTCAGACGCTGGATGTGGTTTTCTACCTCGGCATAGTTTTTGTCTTGAATGTCCGCCTCAATTTTCAGGTAGCACTCCTTCGAAAACTTTTCCTGGTAGTAATTTCTCATCTTGACGATCCAGTATTCATAGGACTCCGCATCTTTTAAAAAGAACCCCTGCAAAAAGTCTCCGGTATAAAGATGCATGTTTTCCTGGGGAGAGTGGATAAAAAGATCTACGTCAGACTCAAGCTCCAACGTCTCGTTCAACATCAGAAGTGATTTTTTGGGAGAATGAATTATGTCCACGCCCAGAGATTTTTTGGCCTGATAGATGGCGTTTCTCAGGTTCTTTTTGGCGATTTTCTCGTCCTCATCCGGCCACAATAGTCCAACCGCTTCGTCGCGGCTGACAACCTTGGTCACCAGCATGTAGTAGAGAAGCGCATTAATTTTTGCATAGGGCAAAAAAACACTTTCCCCGTCTTTGGTAATTTTCGGGACCCCAAACAGCTTAAATGAAAGTTTGCTCATTCCAAAATTCTCCTGTTCCTGACGAAAATGTTTTTGCAGCACCAGATAAAACGGTTCTGACTCCCCGTACAAGTAAGCGGGCGAAACAATAAGCGTAAGTGCAGATCAAAACGGAAGAGAGACTTGGCTGAGACGGGCGACTGCGGTACAAAAGCAAGGAGAAACAACAAGAATGCAGTCCGATTGGGGGCTTCGCCCTTTGAACGGCCACGTTTTTTTCGCCGCAGCGCCTGAGAAATTGTGCTGTAAGCAGGCAAAACCGACCACAATAATTGCTACAATACGAACTTTTTTGGGCGATTCGATCAAAAATCGGAGCTTTTTCCAGTCCTCTGCATTTTGTTTTATTAAGAAAACCGGCTAATTCGCTTAACAAAAAAAGGGTCAGTTGCAAAAAAGGAAAACGAATTCTATTTACGAAATCGAGGCTTTGGAATACAATTATGCCATCAAAACATCCCGAGAGATTGGTTCAAATCATGCGATCTATTCAAAAAAATAAAAATATTATGAGGAGGCGCCATTATGAGTTTCAAGTCTGACATTGAGATTGCGCAGGAGCATACCCCCAAGCGCATCACCGAGATTGCCGCGGAGGCGGGCGTTGACGAGAAGTACCTGGAACTGTACGGCAACTACAAGGCCAAAGTAGATTACAAACTGCTCAATGAGAGCCAGGCTCCCGACGGAAAGTTGATTCTGGTCACTGCAATTACTCCCACCCCCGCCGGCGAGGGTAAGACCACCACTACCGTGGGTCTGGCTGATGGCCTGCGGAAAATCGGCAAAAAATCGGTGATTGCCCTGCGCGAGCCCTCCCTTGGCCCTGTGTTCGGCGTGAAGGGCGGCGCTGCCGGCGGCGGCTATGCCCAGGTGGTCCCTATGGAGGACATCAACCTTCACTTTACCGGCGACTTCCACGCCATTGGCGCCGCCAACAACCTGCGGGCCGCCATGCTGGACAACCAAATCTATCAGGGCAACGCTCTGCGCATCGACCCCAAGCGCATTACCTGGAAGCGCGTTGTGGATATGAACGACCGTCAGCTGCGTTCCATTGTGGATGGTTTGGGCGCCCGCACCAATGGTGTGGCACGTGAGGACGGATATGACATCACCGTGGCCTCTGAAATCATGGCGGTGCTGTGCCTGTCCAGCTCCATCACCGATCTGAAGGAGCGGCTGGCCAAGATGATCGTAGCCTATACCTATGACGAGCAGCCCATCACTGCCGGCGACCTGAAGGCAGCCGGAGCCATGGCGGCGCTGCTGAAGGACGCCATGAAGCCCAACCTGGTTCAGACCCTGGAAGGTACCCCCGCCTTTATCCACGGTGGCCCCTTCGCCAACATTGCCCACGGCTGCAACTCGGTGGTAGCCACTCGCATGGCGCTGAAGCTGGGCGACTACGTCGTGACCGAGGGCGGCTTCGGTGCCGACCTGGGCGCGGAGAAGTTCGTTGACATCAAGTGCCGTATGTCCGGGCTGAAGCCAAGCGCCTGTGTCATCGTGGCCACCGTCCGCGCCCTGAAGCACCACGGGGGCGTTGCCAAGGCCGATCTGAACAACGAAAATCTGGAGGCGCTGGAGAAGGGCCTGCCCAACCTGCTGCGCCATGTGGAAAACGTGACCAAGGTGTATGGTTTGCCCGCTGTGGTGGCCATCAACCGCTTCCCCACCGACTCCGAGACCGAGCTGGAGCTGATCCGTACCAAGTGCAGGGAGTTGGGTGTCAATGTGGCTCTGTCCGAGGTGTGGGGCAAGGGCGGCGAAGGCGGTAGAGAGCTGGCCGAAGAGGTTGTTCGCCTGTGTGAAGAGCCCAACCACTTCTCCTTTGTCTATGACAGCGAGCTGTCCATCGAGGAGAAGCTGGACACCATTGTAAAGCGAGTATACCACGGCAGCAAGGCCGTGTTGACCGCCGATGCCAAGAAGCAGGCTAAGCAGTTGGCCGAGCTTGGGTTCGGCAGCTACCCCATCTGTATGGCCAAGACCCAGTATTCCTTCTCCGACGACCAGAAGCTGCTGGGCGCGCCCGAAGGGTTTGAGGTTACCGTCCGCAATCTGAAGGTGTCCGCCGGCGCTGGCTTTATCGTGGCTCTCACAGGAAATGTCATGACCATGCCCGGCCTGCCCAAGGTTCCCTCCGCAGAGAAGATCGACGTCGACGAAAACGGTGTCATCTCCGGCCTGTTCTAATTTCTGATACCTCTCTTCTGCCTCCCCCGGCATCTGGGGAAGAGCCGTATGGCCCTTCGGCCATACGGCTGCTTCCCGTAAAAACCGAGTTTTTTAATCGGGCAGAGGAATCTCTTTGGTCTCAAAATAAGTTTTCAATTCCACTGACGTCTGGGAGGCCCCATATCGTTTAATGGAGGACAGCAACTCATCCAGTTCTCGCGTGCCACGGACGGCGAAGCGCAGCAGGGCGTTAAATACCCCGATGACGTGGTAGTGGCTGATGACAGCCGGATTTTTGAGACAGAATTCGCAGAAGCTGTTGTATTTTTCCGGCTCCAGCGCAACAAGAATAAATCCTGTCATGCCGCAGTCCAGGCGGGCCCGGTCCACATCAATGCGAAATTTTCGGATGACACCTTTCTCTTCCATCCTGCGCACCCGCTCGGAGACGGCCGGAGCGGTGAGCCCGACTTGATCCCCAATGTACTTCAGCGTGGCTTGACAGTCATCCTGGAGAATGTTTAAAATTTGGTAATCCGTGCGATCCATGGCAGTTTACTTCCTTTTTATCATGTTCAAGTATTGCACTCCGCTTGCCCAAATCAGCCCGGGTCTACCTGAGAGCAAGAATGTTTCATGGGACTTGGCCGCCCCGCCTGCCACTGCCGACCGCGCTGCAGAAGAAACGTTCGTCTGAAAGAGCTGAAAAGTTAGGCGGCATTGGTCAGGTGGAGGTATCGCAGCCTCGATTGCATAGTCGGGCAACTTTTCTGCTGAAAATCCAAAAAAACGTCATATATAACCCAAAACAGCTTGCTTACAGTTGTATTTTAAATGCAACCTGCTATAATTAAAAGTACTTGTATTATATATTTGAGATATAAAAAGGGTATGACGTTTATGAATTTTAAACAGCTTGAATATTTTGCTGCCGTGGCCGAGGCAAAGAGCATTTCCAAGGCGGCCCGAAAGCTTCATGTGGCTCAACCGCCGATCAGCAGGCAGATCGCGATGCTGGAAGACGAGTTGGGAGTTTGCCTGCTTCTGCGCAACAACAAGGGGGTCGAGCTGACGGAGGCTGGCCGGAGTCTGTATCAGCAAAGCCAGCACATGTTCCAAAATTTTCGCATGATGGTGGACAGTGTCCGAGATGTTAACGCCGGACTGCGCGGGCTTTTGAAAATCGGAATCATTTATTCCAATATTCCCACCGTCATGGACCATTTAAAAGAATATCACGAAAAGTATCCCCAGGTCGAGCTGTATATCCGGCTTGGGGCGCCCAAGGATTTGCTGGACGATCTGAGCAGAGGGGATCTTCACGTCTTGTTTCTGCGCAGCCCCACGAAGGAGATTTCTGACCTGAATGAAGTCATTCTTGGGGAAGATCCGCTGGAACTGGTGATGCGTCCGGATCTGGATCCGGCTCCGGATCTGGACGTGATTCCAATTGAATTGCTGAAAGAAACGCCCATGTGTCTGCTGCGCAGTGACGACCTGTGGGGGTATAGCAGCCATCTGATCAACGAGTGCCAGCGCAGGGGATTTTCTCCCAACATCGTCTGCCAGTGCTACGACACTCCGATGGCAATGCAGTTGGTTCAGGCTGGCTTTGGAATCAGCTACTTGCCCCGCTCCATTGTGGAGACGCATCCGGGCGCCAATCTTTACACAAAACCGATTCGCGGCCTTCCGGCGAAGTCCTACCCAACCTTGATTTGGAGCAACAATATTTATTACGCAAACTGTGTGAAGCTGTTTATTTTGATGTTCGGATTATCCGAGTAGGCGGTTGACGGGGATGCCGCGCCATTCGGAGCGAGCAAAATGAGGTTTTTTCTGCCGATCAAAAAATGCAATCATTGTTTTGCAAAAATCACCCTTATTATGAGAAGATCATGCACAAATACAACCCAATCATAACACTATTATGGAGGAATGAAAAGTGGCTAAGCTTGTAGAATGTATTCCAAATTTTAGCGTCAGCAAAGAGAGAGACGAGGTCAGCTATAATGCCTTGGTCGAGGTGGCCAAAAGCGTGCCAGGCTGTACCCTGTTCGACGCGCAGACCGACGGCAACCACAACCGCAGCGTGTTCACCATGATTGGCTCCCCCGAGGCCATCGAAGAAGTTGCGTTCCAGCTGACCAAGAAGGCTGCCGAAGTGATCGACATGAATAAACATACGGGCGAGCACTCCCGTATGGGCGCTACCGACGTCATCCCCTTTGTTCCAACTATGGGGATGACTGTGGAGGAGTGCGTGGCCATGTCCAAGCGTCTGGGCCAGCGCATTTGGGACGAACTGAAGATCCCCTCCTTCCTCTATGAAGATTCCGCGTCCACCCCTGCCCGCCAGAACCTGGCCGCCGTCCGCAAGGGCCAGTTCGAGGGCATGCCCGAGAAGCTGCTCCAGCCTGAGTGGGCCCCCGATTTCGGCGAGCGGAAGATCCACCCCACCGCCGGAATTACCGCCATTGGCGCCCGCATGCCGCTGGTGGCCTTCAACGTAAACCTGGCCACCTCCGACGTGGAAATCGCCAAAAAGATCGCCAAAGTCATTCGCGGCTCCTCCGGTGGCTTTAAGTGCTGCAAGGCCATGGGCTTCATGCTGGAGTACCGGGGCATTGCCCAGGTTTCCATGAACATGGTCAACTACGAGGTCACCCCCCTGCCCGTGGTCTACGAGCAGATCCGCGCCTTGGCCGAGCGCTACGGCACCTACATCGTGGGCAGCGAGATTGTGGGCCTGACGCCAGCAAAGGCCCTGCTGGACTGCGCGGAGCACTACCTGAAGCTGGAGAACTTTGACTGCCACAATCAGGTTATGGAAGACCACCTGGTGGGCATGGAATAAGCACGCCTTTGAAAGGAGAACAAAACAATGAAATTAGCTGACTTACAGGTTTCCGCATTTGCCGACCTGCTGTCCTCTGATGCTCCAGCCCCCGGCGGCGGGTCCGCCGCCGCGCTGGAGGGCGCGCTGGGCGCGGCCCTGACCGCTATGGTGTGCGGCCTGACCGTTGGCAAGAAGAAGTACGCCGAGTATCAGGATCTGGCGGTGGAGAGCCAGAAAAAAGCCGAGGAGCTGAAGGCCCACTTTGTGGATGTGATGGACCGGGACACCGAGGCGTTCAACGTAGTCAGCGCTGCCTTTGGAATGCCAAAGGGAACCGACGAAGAGAAGGCTATCCGCTCGGGCGCCATTCAGAACGGGCTAAAGGGCTGCACCAAGACTCCCTTTGAGATGATGGAGCTGGCGGTGGAGACCCTGGAACTGACCGCATCCATTCTGGGCAAGTCCAACGACAGCGCTGCCAGCGACCTGGGCGTGTCCGCCTTGTCCCTGCGCGCCGCCATTCAGGGGGCTTGGCTGAATGTACTGATTAACATTGGCAGCCTGAAGGACCAGGATCTGGCTGCGGATTACCGCAAAAAGGGAGAGGCTCTTCTGAAACGTGCCCTGCCGCTGGCCGATCAGATTTACGAGACGGTGGTCAGTCAGATGTGATCCAGTGAAGTGCAGGGGACGGAGCGACTTTGAGAAATACGCAGGAGTCTCTTGTGTTTGCGATGAAAATCCATTAAAATAAAATTTGACAGAGTAGGTTCAGCGCGTTAAGTGTCACCGGATGGGAGGTTGCCGGTGAACGAAGGGAGGGTTCCCGCGTTGCTGCACCGCATCCGCTGCCATGGGGAGTGCGCTCCTTTCATGGCAATACGCTATGAAAGGAGCGTGTTTTTATGTCAAAATTTCGTGTAAGAGCCCTGTGCCAAATGGCAATTCTGATCGCTTTTTTTGTTTTGTTGGATATGACCCTTGTGATCAAAACGGGGAACTGGGAGTTGACCTTTGCCTCTCTTCCGGTCGTAGTTGGCTCCTTGATGTTCGGACCGCTGACTGGCATGCTGGTAGCCGCAATTGGGGAGTTTATGAGCCAGATGCTGTCCTATGGCCTGACGCCAACCACAGCAATTTGGATCCTGCCCCCTATGGGTTGGGCGCTGGTCGTTGGTACCGTGGCTGCCCACCTGAAGAAGACCGGGAGTCCCCTGGAAAACCGGCCCGTTTTTTGCTATGCGGTCTGTATTTTGGGGGGCGCGGTAACAAGCGGTATGAATACGCTGGCGCTGTGGCTGGACAGTCTGGTTTACCATTATTATGCCTTTGCCTTTGTGTTTGGCAGTGCCCTGCTGCGCTTGCCCAAGGATATTATGGTCGCCCTGATTGTCGCCACGGTGGCCATCCCGCTGGTGCGTCTGCTGCAAAAAAACAGGGTGGTTAGTTTGATCAGAGAGTAAAGCACGTGGTATGGAATGAGAAAGGAAGCACCACCATGGAATGGACCTTGTTGACCCGAAACCAGTATGTGACCACCCGATGGTCGGGCGGAACCACGACCCAATTGGCCATTGCTCCGGAGGGAGCCGCGTATGCCGCACGGGAGTTTCTCTGGCGGCTGAGCTCTGCGCAGGTTGAGCTGGATCACTCCGACTTTACGCCCCTTCCCGACTACAACCGGTTGATCTCCGTTTTGGAGGGACAACTGGACATGAAAATCGGAGAGGGAAAACGCGCGCCGCTGTCCCCTTTTACGGTCCGTTCCTTTGATGGGGGCGTGCCGGTAGAGTCCTGGGGCAGATGTACGGACTTTAATTTAATGCTGCGCAAAGGGGCGTGCCAGGGGATGGCACAGTCACTGATTTTGGAGCCGGGAGCCTGCTGTGCTTGGACGGCGCCGGTCGCCGCGCCGCTGGAATATCCCCGGTGTACCGTGGCGCTGTACTGCGTGTCTGGGATCCTCCGGCTGCCCGAAGCGGGGGTGCAGGCGGCATCCGGAGAGCTTTTGGTGTGCAGGGAGGCGAACGCCGAGGCTGTTTCGATGGAGAGCAAAGAAGGTGCCGCAGTAATGGCGGCGGTGATTTATTTCCGGTAATTACGAAAGAATTTCCTGTAAGGAGATGGATTGGAATGGCGATGTTGTTGTCTGGAAAACCGGTGAGCGAAGCTCTGTGCCAGCGGATTCGCGCAGGGATGATTCAACTGCGGGAACGGAATGTGGTTCCGACCATGGGAATCGTCCGGGTTGGTGCCCGCCCGGAAGACATGAGTTATGAGCGGGGGGCCACCAGACTGGCTCAATCCCTTGGCGTGGCGGTGGCCAGGACGCTGCTGCCAGAAGACGTGAGCGAAGAGGAGCTGATTGAGGTTCTTCAGGAGGTGAACGCAAGCAGCCGCATCCACGGCTGCCTGCTGTTTCGGCCGTTGCCGTCCCGCCTCAACACAATGGCGGTGCTTGGAACGCTGTGTCCGGAAAAGGACATTGACGCAATGACCGGCACGTCCATGGGCGGGTTGATGATTCCAACCGCCCAGGCGTTCCCGCCCTGTACGGCTGCCGCGTGTCTGGAACTGCTGCGGTACTATCACATTTCTCTGCCCGGGAAAAACATCGTCATTGTTGGTACCGGCATTACCGTGGGAATGCCGACTGCCATTCTGCTGATGAACCAGGGGGCCACCGTCTCGGCCTGTAATATTCTGACAGACCCTAAGCGAATGCAGGAACTGTGCCAGGGGGCGGACATCATCATTTCCGCCGCGGGGAAAGCAGGCCTCATTGGCCAGGAGCATGTAAGAGCGGGACAGGTCGTGGTGGACGTGGGCGTTAGCCAGGGCCAGGATGGAAAAATCCGGGGAGACGTGGATTTTGCGCAGGTAGATCCCATTGTGGCCGCCCTGACGCCTGTGCCGGGCGGCGTGGGAGCGGTGACTTCCACTGTCCTGTCTGCCCATACGGTAAAGGCGGCTCTGCAGGCACACGGCCTAAACCCAGATGTTATTTAAAATTGACCAGAAAAGGAGATGTGGCCAATGACCGGCCAGGAAGCGGTGGAACGGATCCACCGGGAAGCGTGGACCGGGCGAAAGCCCGGGTTGAGTCGGACGCTGGAGCTGCTGCGGCGGGTAGGAGACCCCCACCAAGCACTCAAATTTGTCCATATTACCGGAACAAACGGGAAAGGCTCCACCGCCGCCATGGTTGCGTCGGTGTTGGCCCGCGCCGGCCTGACCACCGGCCTGTATACCTCCCCACATCTTTGGCGCTTTCATGAGCGCTTTCAGGTCAACGGTCGGCCTATCCCGGACGAGACCCTGGGCCGCATTGCCCAGCGGGTGATCGAGGCCGGAATGGGAATGCCGGACTCGGCTACTGAGTTTGAACTGATGACTGCGGTGGGTATGCTCTATTTCCTGGAGGCGGGCTGCGATCTGGTGGTGTTAGAGGTGGGTCTGGGCGGCCGCCTGGATTCTACCAACGTGATCCCCACGCCGGAAGTGGCAGTAATCACCAACATTGGGCTGGAGCACACCCAGGAGCTGGGTGACACGCTGGAAAAAATTGCGGTGGAAAAGTCCGGCATTATTAAACCGGGCGGTGAAACCGTCCTCTACCATCAGAGCAGAGAGGTGGAGAGTGTGGTAGAGGCGGCCTGCCGTCAGGCGAGCAGCCCGCTGACCCTGACCCGGCCCGACACATTGCAGGTGCTGTCATCCGGGCGGGAGGGGCAGACCTTTACCTACTGCGGACAGGGCCCCTATCACATCTCGCTGCTTGGCAGGCACCAGTTGTACAACGCCGCGGCCGCACTGGAGACGGTGTGGGCGCTGAACCGAAAGGGCTGGAACATTGCGCCGGAAGCGGTGGCCCAGGGGCTGCGGGAGGCGGTGTGGCCGGCCCGGATGGAACTGGTTCGCCGCGGCCCCGACGTGCTGCTGGACGGAGGCCACAATCCTCAGTGTATGGGGGCCATCCACCAGTCGATGCAGGAGCTGTATCCCGGGAAAAAAATCCTGTTTTTGACGGGGGTACTGGGAGACAAGGACTATCCAGCTATGCTGGAGCAGTTGATCCCCCTGGCCAAGGCGTTTGTTACCATTACCCCGGACAGCCCCAGGGCCCTGCCAGCCCGCGACCTTGCGCAGTATTTGGCCCGGGCCGGTGTGGACGCAACCCCCTGTGATACCACGGCCCAAGGGGTGGAGCGGGTGCTAGCGATGGCCGGAGCGGAAGATGTGGTCTGTATTTGCGGCTCCCTGTATATGATTGGGGAGGTTCGCCACATCCTGGGCCTATGCTGACGCAATTCAGCCCGGACAGGCAGACGGGAAGAACGGCGCACAAATCCGTGGCATTTCGCCGTGCGCTGAGAAAGAAAATACTTCTGCGGAACGAAGTGTGCTCCGTTTCTGAAAGTTTGCCTGAATGTTCCGCTTCCGTTTGGAAGAAAAACCTGTTATGGCAAGCGAAAAATTAATTTGCCAAAGGAGAATGCAATCGTGACTCGAAATAAACAGTTGACCGCCCTGGTTTCCTGCGCGCTGCTGATCGCTATTGAGATTGTTTTGTCCCGCTTTTTTTCCATCTCTACTCCAATCGTGAGAATTGGCTTTGACTTTGCGCCCATGGCCCTGGCCGGTATTCTGTTCGGCCCGTGGTATGGCTGCGCTGTGGGCGCTCTGGCGGACCTTCTGGGGGCCAATCTATTTCCTGCTGGGCCGTTTTGGCCCGGATTTACCCTGGTTGCAGGGCTGAGTGGGTTGGCTTACGGCCTGCTGCTTCACCACAAGGCGGGGGCACAGTGGAGCCGTATGGCTACTGTGCTTCGGATTGCTGCGGCGGTTTTGATCGTGATACTCCCACTTCAGCTCGGCCTGGATACGGTGAATCTGATGCTGCTTCTGGACAAGGGATTCTTTGTCCTGCTGCCCGCCCGGATCACCAAGGCCGTGGTGATGATTCCGGTGCAGTTTGTCACCATCAACGCGTTGTATCGATTTGTGGCAGTTCCAAGTTTCCGGCTGGCCCGCTGATTGCATCAAACCGCAGCCAGAATCTATAAAAGGGACCCGCTTGCAAAAGTGGATCCCTTTTTGGATATAATAGGCTTGCCTTGAGAAAAAACGTCCTCCAACAGATATCCGTGGAAAAAGAAGAATAGAAAAAAGAGAATGTGCCAAGACCGGCCGGATGTGTCTGAAAAACGAGGTCAGACGGGCCTGACTGCCGTTTGTTTCGCAGATAGCTTTTCAAAAAAGCCCGGAAAACCCTTTGTGTTAAATGTGAATAATTCTTGACAGAAAAGCGGGATGCCTTTACAATATGTACAGGACAAAAATGAAAAACTTTGGGGATGTTTTTCGGTTGTCGCAAGGGAGTGAACCGTCATTGGGGCGTAGCACCTTGCGACTCATTTTATGTACAAGTCCCGTGTGGGCTTTGTAAGCCAGGACACGGACGCTGGGGCGGTCCGCCCCAGCCTGAATGAAACGTTTTGGAGGTGTGAAAAAACCAAATGTTACCCTATATCATCGGAGCGATCATCGGAATTGTGGTCGGTCTGGCGGTGGGGGTCCCGGTAGGCATTCAGCAGCGGAAAAAGTCCGCGGAGCGGGAAATCGGCTCCGCTGAGGACGAGGCCAAGCGCATTGTCAACGAGGCCTATAAGAGCGCTGAAAGCAAGAAGCGTGAAGCTCTGGTGGAGGCAAAAGAGGAAATCCTGAAAGCCCGCAACGAGCACGAGAAAGAGGTTAAGGACCGCCGTGCCGACTTGCAGCGTCAGGAACACCGACTCCAGCAAAAAGAAGAAAACCTGGACCGCAAAACCGAAAATAATGAAAAAAAAGAAGACCAGCTGGCCGTGAAACTGGCCAAGCTGGAAATGACCCAAGCAGAGGCGGAACAAATTAAAAAGGGCCAGATGGATGTGCTTGAACGCATTTCCGGCTTTACCGCCGACGAGGCCAAGAAATACCTGCTCCAGCAGTTGGAAGAGGATGTTACCCACGAATCGGCCATGAAAATCAAAGAGATTGAGGCCCGGTGCAAAGACGAGGCGGATACCAAGGCCCGTGAAATTATTTCCCTGGCCATTCAGCGCTGTGCCGCCGATCATGTGGCGGAGGCCACCGTCTCCGTCGTCCCGCTGCCCAACGACGAAATGAAGGGCCGGATCATCGGGCGAGAGGGCCGGAATATTCGAACGCTGGAAACCATGACCGGGGTGGATTTGATTATCGACGATACCCCGGAAACCATTACTGTCTCTTGTTTTGATCCGGTGCGCCGGGAGATCGCCCGGCTGGCGCTGGAGAAGCTGATTTTGGATGGCCGCATTCACCCCGCCCGCATTGAGGAAATGGTAGAAAAATCCAAGCGCGAAGTCGACGCTGTCATCAAGGCCGAGGGCGAGCGGGCTATTTTCGAAACCAATGTTCATGGCTTGCACCCCGAGCTGGTGAAACTGCTGGGCCGGATGCGCTATCGGACCAGCTACGGGCAGAACGTGCTGAACCACTCCATCGAGGTATCCCATGTGGCAGGCCTGCTGGCCGCTGAAATCGGCGCAAATGTTGCCGAGGCCAAACGGGCCGGACTGCTTCACGATCTGGGTAAGTCCATTGACCACGAGGTGGAGGGCTCCCACGTCACCATTGGTGTGGAATTGGCCCGGAAATATCGGGAGAGTGACGCGATTATCCACGCCATTCACGCCCACCATACCGATGTGGAGCCCAAAACGGTGGTGGCCTGCCTGGGTCAGGCGGCCGACGCCATCTCCGCTGCCCGGCCTGGCGCCCGGCGGGAGAATTTGGAAAACTATATCAAGCGATTGGAGATGCTGGAGGAGATTACTTCCTCGTTCCCCGGGGTGGAGAAATCGTTTGCCATTCAGGCGGGCCGCGAGGTGCGGATTATGGTCAAGCCTGAGATCATCAGCGAAGATCAGATGGTTCTGTTGGCCAGGGACATTGCCAAGAAGATTGAGGACGAACTGGAGTATCCGGGCCAAATCAAAGTAAACCTCCTGCGGGAGACCAAGGCCATTGAATACGCAAAGTAATTTTACAAAAAATAAATACGATTCAAAATCGGGACGCACCCCAGCGTCCCGATTTTTTCATGGAAAAATTCACAATTTACGGGGATAGGATCCGCGGAGATTGGTCAGGCCATGCAGATAATCCACGCTGGTATGATAGAATTTAACCAGTTGAATCAAAACGGAGGAAGGAACATCCCTCTGGCCCAGCTCATAGTTGCTGTATGTCTGTTGAGAGCATCTGAATTCCGCCAAACCCTTGCCCAGGAAAGCAGCCGCAACTTGGCCGGATATATCTGTCGGGGACTCCGTGACCAAGCGGCCAGCCGAGCCGATTCGAGCAAGCAAACGAGTGTTGAAACAAAACAAGGTCCCGGACGTTGATGTGTCCGGGACCTCTTCTTATTCTTCGTCCAGCTTGAGTACCGCCATAAATGCCTCGGTCGGCAGCTGCACGCTGCCCAAGGAGCGCATTTTCTTTTTGCCTTCCTTTTGCTTTTCCAACAGTTTCTTCTTCCGGGTGATGTCGCCGCCGTAGCACTTGGCCAGCACGTCTTTCCGCATTGCCTTGACCGTTTCCCGGGCAATCACCTTCCCGCCGATGGCCGCTTGTACAGGTACTTCGAACAACTGGCGGGGGATGTTCTCCTTTAGCTTTTCACAGATGCGCCGGGCCCGGGCATAGGCCTTGTCTTTGTGGACAATAAAGCTCAGGGCGTCCACCTGTTCTCCGTTGAGGAGCATGTCTACCTTGACCAGCTGGCTGGGCTGATAGTCCTCCAGTTCATAATCCAGGCTGGCATACCCCTTGGTGCGGGCCTTCAGAGAGTCGAAGAAGTCGTAAATGATCTCCCCAATGGGCATAAAGTAGTGCAGTTCCACCAGGTTGGTATCCAGATACTGCATGTCCTTAAACGTGCCGCGGCGGTCCTGACACAGGGGCATAATATTGCCCACATAGTCGGGGGGGCTGATGATAGTCACCTTGGCAAAGGGCTCGCGTGCCTCCACAATAGCACCGGGGTCGGGGTAGTTGTGCGGGTTGTCCACCTGAACCACCGAGCCGTCGGTTTTGGTCACCTCGTAAATGACGGAGGGGAGGGTCGTTACAAGGTCCAGATCAAATTCCCGTTCCAGCCGCTCCTGAATGATCTCCATATGGAGCATGCCCAAACAGCCGCAGCGAAAGCCAAAACCAAGGGCAATGGACGATTCGGGCTCGAAGGACAGGGCGGCATCGTTTAGCTGCAGCTTTTCCAGGGCGTCCCGCAGGTCCGGGTATTTGCTTCCGTCCTCGGTGTAAATGCCGCAGTACACCATG
Source organism: Lawsonibacter sp. (assembly GCA_034927465.1). Lineage (GTDB taxonomy): Bacteria > Bacillota > Clostridia > Oscillospirales > Oscillospiraceae > Lawsonibacter. The sequence continues at coordinate 3,013 of JAYFPV010000205.1, read as the reverse complement.
GCCTGGGCCGGGCGGTATCCGGCCAGTGCCTGGGTGGCCGGACAGTCCAGACCGGTAATGGTGTCGCCCACCCGGGCGTCCTTCACGTTCTTAATGGAGGCAGAGAACCAGCCCACTTCGCCAGCGGAAAGCTCGGGACAGGATTCCATGCCAAGGGGCCGAAGATAGCCGCAGTCCAGCACCTGGTGGCTAATGTTTGAGGCCATCATTTTCACGTGCATCCCTTTTTTCAGCGTCCCAGCCATCACCCGGAAGTAGACGAGGACGCCCTGATAGGGATCGTACTGGCTGTCAAAAATCAGAGCCTTTAAGGGGGCGGTGGAATCGCCGGTGGGCGCGGGGATGTTTCGGACGATGTTTTCCAAAACAGCGGGGATGTTGATGCCCTGCTTGGCGGAGATTTCCGGAGCGTCTTCCGCCGGAAGGGCCAGAATGTTCTCAATCTCCGCCTTCACCCGTTTGGGGTCGGCGGCGGGCAGGTCGATCTTGTTGATGACAGGGAGAATCTCCAGGTTGTGCTCCATGGCCAGATAGGTGTTGGCTAGAGTCTGGGCCTCAATTCCCTGAGAGGCGTCCACGATGAGCACAGCCCCCTCACAGGCGGCCAGAGAACGGGATACCTCATAATTAAAGTCCACATGACCCGGAGTGTCAATCAGGTTCAGAGCATAAGTGTTGCCGTCCTGAGCCTTGTAGTCCAAACGGACGGCCCTGGCCTTAATGGTAATGCCCCGTTCCCGCTCCAGATCCATGTTGTCTAGGAGTTGGGATTCCATCTGCCGCTGCTCCACCGCGCCACATAGCTCAATCAGTCGGTCGGAAAGGGTGGACTTTCCATGGTCAATGTGGGCGATGATGGAAAAATTTCGAATTTTGCTTTGATCGGTCATAGTTGCACCTCTGCAATCAGCATGGACGTTCAAATGATTATGATTTGTTGGTTTGCCGGGCGGTCAAAATCCCGGTGATGCGCTCCCCGGTGTTGTGAACGATCTGAAGCAGGGACTGATAGAGCACAGGATAGTCTCGGGCCAGAGCGTCGTTGGATAGTTCGGGCATGTGGTCTTTGTTCTTTGCGTGAGCGGCCATCGCACCGGTCAGCTCCGCCTCAGAGCACTTCAGATCGGCATCGGCCAGGCCTGCGTCAAAGTGGCAAGCGGGGACCGAGAAGAAATCCGAATTGTTGGCTGAGTTGGACTGATACAACCGGCGATACATAATGTATACCGCCGTGGAGAGATAGTTGGCGGCGGCACGAATGGCCTCACGGTTGCCTGTTTTCGCCAGCAGGTCAAAGAGAACGCCGATGGAGTTGACCAGCAGCTTTTTGGACAGCAGGGCAAGTACCCCACCCCGCATGGAGTTGTCCTTCTCTTCGCTGAGATCGTACAGCTGCTCTGGGGCAATGGTGGTACCGTCGCGGCTTAACGTCCGGCCCAGGAGAAAGTCGGCAGATACGCCGTAATAGTCGCAGGCTTTCACCACAAAGGAAAGGCCGGGCTCCCGGATTCCATTTTCATAATGGGACAAAAGCGCCTGAGAGATGCCAAGAGCACCGGCGGCGGTACGCTGGCTGACCTCTTTCTCCTGCCGCAGCAGGGAAAGAGTGCGGGAAAATTCTTCGTTCACACGTGTTCACCTCAAAAATACAATACACTTGGTATAGTATACCTGAAACCATTCCGTGGAGTAAAGAGGAAAAGTAAAAAAATGCTCTATTTTCCGCCCTGGGCGGTTTCTGAATATGTCAGAGGAAAACAGGGGCAAGCCCTTGCATTTTCATGGGGAAAATGCTACCATAGGTACCGGAAACAGGCGCAGAATTGCGCAAATTTTGATCTGGAGGAAGCGTTATGTTCAAGAAACTCATCGATATTCTGAAGAATCACCCGCGCAGAATCGTATTCACTGAGGGCACAGACCCCCGCATCCTGGAGGCGTGTGCCCGTTTGCTGTCCGGAACTTTTCTGACCCCCATCCTGATCGGAAAAGAGGATGAGGTCCAGGTAGCCGCTGAGGAAGCCGGCCTCAACATCCGCGGCGCCATTATTATCGACCCAGAGACCTATGAGGACCTGGATGCCATGGTCAAGCGCATGGTCGAGCTGCGCAAGGGCAAGATGACCGAGGACGAGTGCCGCGCTATGCTGAAGAAGAGCAACTACTTTGGAACCATGCTGGTGGCCATGGGAGTGGCCGACGCATTGCTGGGCGGAGCCACCTACTCCACGGCTGACACCGTTCGTCCGGCTCTGCAGCTGGTGAAAACCAAGCCGGGGAATTCCATCGTATCTTCCTGCTTTATTCTGGTTCGCCCCTCTGCTACCGGTGGTAATGATGTGCTGGCCATGGCGGACTGTGCCATCAACATTAAACCCAATGAGGATGAACTGGTAGAAATTGCCACCGAAACCGCCAAATGTGCCAGGATCTTTGGGGTTGATCCCAAGGTTGCCTTCCTGAGCTACTCCACCTTTGGCTCCGGCAAAGGAGAGGACGTGGACAAGATGCGCAATGCGGCCGAGAAGGCTAAGCTGGCTATGCCTGACGTACCCGTCGAGGGTGAACTGCAGTTTGACGCCGCTGTTTCCCCACGCGTGGCGCTGACCAAGTGCCCCGAGTCCAAGGTGGCAGGCTATGCCAACACCTTCGTGTTCCCCGACATCAATGCCGGGAACATCGGCTATAAAATTGCTCAGCGGCTGGGCAGCTTTGAAGCTTACGGACCCATTTTGTTGGGTTTGAATGCCCCGATCAATGACCTGTCTCGCGGCTGCAACGCCCAGGAGGTCTATTCCATGGCGATTATTACGGCCGCCTTGGCATAACATCCAACTTGCCGGCGAGCTGGGATTGTGTACCGGGAGTTGACGGGATACATCCGGTTGGAAAAGAAAAGCGATAGAGAAACCGCATGAAGCGGCACAAAACAGTCAGTCATGCGCAAGCGTAAGTGCTTCGCAGGCCTGACTGTTTTTATATTCCTGCCCGGATACGGCTGCGGAAGAAGTAA
>JAYFPV010000274.1:0-6150 GCA_034927465.1 Lawsonibacter sp. | reverse complement strand
CCCTCCATCCACCGCTCGCGCATCATCCCAGCCGAGACGAAAACCGCACACAAAAGCAGAGCGAAAATTGCGATGACTCCAGCCAGAATGCCTCCCTTTATCAGGTCGCACATGGTATTGATCCACTGTCTGCCAGGCTCCTCTTGATGTCTGTCCCGTTTCTTCATAACAACACCCTCCCCACGGTTTCTAACAAAACCTATGCGGGGAGGGTGTGTATCATGTCATCTTTTTTTCTGGTTATTTGCTTTGACCTACATTTTTGGTGTTCTTACTGGAGACAGCCCATTTTGCCAGTTCGACACGAACGCGGTCAGCGCCAGTTTCAATCACAACCGTGCTTTCTTTCACCGCGCAGACAGTTCCAGCAATCCCACCGATGCTGGTAATCTCATCCCCAACAGTCAGGGAGTTGCGAAGACTTTCCGCTTCCTTCTTCCGCTTATTCTCCGGGCGGATCATAAAGAAGTAGAGCATACCTAACATCAGGACAACTAGAATGATAGTTTCCAAAATTGATTCCCTCCAAACCTCATCTGCCAGCGTTCCGCTGGGCTCGTTTTCATCATTATAGCGGGTTCTGCCTCAGTTGACAAGCTTTTTTGTTAAATTTGCTTTGCCTCTAAAAATCCGGATTGTTCTCCTTGGCTGGCCGGTCTAATTTTCCAGAATACCGCTGGCGGAACGATTCAAAGTCCCCGTTGTCCAAAGCGGTTCGTATACGCGCCATTAGCTCGTTGTAGAAGTGGAGATTATGAAGCACCGCCAAGCGCATGGCCAGCATCTCCCCCGCCGCAAACAGGTGGCGGAGATAGGCGCGTGAAAACGCAGAACAGGCGGGACAGGTGCAGGCCGGGTCAATGGGTCGGCTGTCCAGCTTATACTTCTCGTTCTTCAGGTTAATGGTGCCGCTCCAGGTATACAGTTTCCCATGTCTGGCATTGCGGGCCGGCATGACACAGTCGAAGAAGTCCACACCCCGGGCCACCGCCTCTATCATGTTGGACGGTGTTCCAACTCCCATGAGATAGCGTGGCTTCTCCTCCGGCATGTGGGGCTCAACGGCGTCGATGATGTCGTACATCATCTGCTTCGGCTCTCCCACCGCCAGACCGCCGATGGCATAGCCGTCGCAGTCCAGTCCGGCAATCTCATCCATGTGCCATTGCCGGATGTCGGCGTAGGTCCCCCCCTGATTGATGCCAAACAGCATTTGGCCAGGATTGACACAGTCCGGCATTTGGCTGAGACGGCTGTGCTCGGCAACGCATCGCTCCAGCCAGCGTGTGGTGCGCGCACAGGATTGCTGGACATAGTCCCGGGGAGACGGATTTTCCACACACTCGTCAAAGGCCATGGCAACGTCGCTGCCCAAATTAGACTGAATCTGCATGGATTCCTCCGGTCCCATAAAAATACGACGGCCGTCAATATGGGACGCAAAGGTGACGCCTTCTTCTTTAATTTTCCGAAGGCCGGACAGAGAAAACACCTGAAAGCCCCCGCTGTCGGTGAGCATGGGTCCGCTCCAATCCATAAATTTGTGCAGCCCACCCATCTGACGGACCACTTCGTCCCCCGGACGCAAATGGAGATGATAGGTGTTTGACAGCTCAATCTGGCAGCCGATCTCGTTTAAATCATGGGCCGACACCGCACCCTTAATCGCGCCCTGGGTCCCCACATTCATAAAAACGGGGGTCTGGACCGTTCCGTGGGGACAAGTAAACACCCCGCGGCGCGCCCGCCCCTCTTTCTTTCGTACCTCAAACACAAAAAAACCCCTCAAACAATCGAGTCAGCGGATGCCTCACCGGCCGCCGCATGTGGAACAAGCCAAAACCGATAGCCCTTTGTCACGAAATGAACATGGCGTCGCCAAAGGAGAAAAAGCGGTACCGCTCGTTCACCGCTTCCTTATACGCCGCCAGAACATGCTCCCGCCCAGCTAAGGCGGACACCAGCATAATCAGAGTAGACTGGGGCAAGTGAAAGTTTGTAATCAGCGCATCCAGAACCTTGAATCGATAACCAGGATAGATGAAAATGTTGGTCCAGCCGGAACGCTCTGTCATGGTGCCATCCTCCGCGGCAAAGCTCTCTATGGTACGACAGGAGGTGGTTCCAACACAGATGACACGTCCCCCATTTTTCTTGGTCTCATTGATGACATCCGCCGTTGCTTGCGGAATCACGCAAAACTCTGCGTGCATCTCGTGATCCTGGATCTCTTCTGCCTTAACCGGCCGAAAGGTCCCAAGGCCAACATGAAGTGTAACGTAGCAAACCTTTATACCGATTTCCTGGATCTGCCGCAGAAGTTCCGGGGTGAAGTGGAGCCCGGCGGTTGGCGCTGCGGCAGAACCTGTTACCTTGGAATAGACGGTTTGATACCGCTCATTGTCCGAAAGTTCTTCCTTAATATAGGGCGGCAGCGGCATTTTCCCCAGCTGCTCCAGCAGTTCCAAAAAGATGCCCTGATAGTGGAACCGGACCAGCCGCTTCCCGTCGTCCACCTCTGCTTCGATGGTGGCGGTGAGCTGCCCTTCGCCAAAGATGACCTGTGCCCCTGGCTTCAGCTTTCGTCCCGGGCGAACCAAGCATTCCCAAACGCCTTCGCCCTTGTCCACCAGGAGCAGCACCTCACAGACCCCGCCGGTTGGGCGGTGCCCAATCAGCCGGGCCGGGAGCACCCGAGAATCATTTAAAACCAAACAGTCCCCAGCCTTCAAAAAACCGGGCAAATCATAAAAGTGGCAGTGGCCTGTCCGGCCGGTTTTCTTGTCCAACGTCAGCAAACGGGATGCGTCCCGCCGTTCCAGCGGAGTCTGCGCAATGAGCTCCGCCGGCAAATAAAAATCAAATTCCGATGTTTTCAATGAAACTACGTCCCTCTATTTCAGTTTAATAATGAGCCCCGACTTCGGTACCCGGAAAATAAAATTCGCAAATTTCGTCATAAGTATACCCCAACCTTGCCATGGCATTGGCGCCGTACTGGCTCATCCCGACCTGATGCCCCCAACCGCTTCCCTGGAATACATAGGAACTGCCGGAAACGGTAACGGCACCGCCCCCCTCGTTCGTGCCGCTGGTCGTGCCGGACGTTTTCCCCAAAGCGGAAGTGTTTCCTGTTCCGTCAATGATATACGGGGCGCTCCCAATCAGCGCGGTCGTTCCGGTTCCGGAAATGGTGTACAGGCCATCCAACCCGGACAGAGCACCGGACCCGTTCACAGTATATCCGCTTTCGCTGCTGGTACTGCCTGCATTGGCTGTCTGTCCGTTGATGGTAAAGCGGATGGAATTCACCCCGAACAGTGCCCGGATTGCCCGCGGCTTCGTTCTTGGGGTAATCGTATTACTCTGGCCGTTGGCGTAACATATCTTTACCTGAATGACGTTGCCAAGCGCAGAATAGGTCAGCTCCAGCCGGTCAAGGGCAGTGCTGGTCCCGTATCCATAACTCTGAAGCCGGCTGGTCAATCCAGCCGAGGTGTACGTCACCGTCCACGAGGAATAGCTGTTCAGGTTTGCAATCGTCGGCTCGTACGGATCAATGACTCCGCAGAGGTAAGGATACTTCGTGATGTCGGTACCCCAGACGTTGTAGGCGCTTTCGCTGGCTCCTCCAGTGCTGGAAGAATAATAGGTATCCGCCAGGTTATTCTGATACCAAATCACCTGTCCCGAGGTCTCCTCCACCGCCTGGTCACTGACGGCACTGGGTCCGTAATCGGTCCGATTACTGCCCACGCCGCGGTAGACCTGGCAGCTGTCGCTGTTGCACACATCAAAGCCAAGGCTGCCATGGTAACCCAGGCGCTTCAACACGTAGGTCCGAGCGCAGGTGGCCTGGGTCTTCAGCGCTTCCAGGGGCCACTCCCGCCCCATTTCATAACAGACGACCCCCTTTATGTAGTCTTCCAGTCCCAACACATTGACGACCGTCAGGTTATTTGCGCTGATTCTCTGATAGGTAAACCCGCCTCGGTATTTATACCCCAAAAACCAGGTGCGGACATCCGATGCGCCGGTCACGTCAGGCAGAATTCCAAACGCCTGGCTGCTTCCGTTGTCATACTGAAACAGAATTTGATCGGTACCCGTTTTCACCACGCTCATGCCATAGGAACTGGTGCCTACGATAGTTCCCTGCGGCATGGTGGCCAACGCGCCTTCCGCGCCGCTCTTGCTCTGATACGCTCCCACCCGGACCTGATAGGCCCCGTTAATCCAAGCGACAAATCCACCGTAGATCGCGGCATCGGCTGCCGCGTCCTCATAGGAGGAGTAAGAACCAGGAATCTGAATGTGGTAGCAGCCAACCGCTATGTTGCTGGAAATGGTATCGGAATATGTATTCTTCCCTGTGGTGGTGTCATACCCATAATACATATTCTGGGTCTTGAGCACGGCAACCTCGGAGATGCTTTTGCTGGTACGGCCCAGTTCTACAAAATTCAAAGCATCATCATAATAGCCAAACCGGAATCCGCAGCCGTATCCCGAATTGTTTTGGAGATGTGCGCAGGCCAGTTCCCCCGTGTCGTTGTGGTCGCTGGAAGAGGCTAATCCAACTCGGATTATGGCATTCCCGCTGCTGTTTGAATTGGCTGCCAAAGCTGGAGGAAAACACAGCGCCATTGCAAGAATGGAAGCGGCAAGTTGCATAAATCTTTTAGTCATGGTCTGCTCCATTTCTCTGTTTCTTCTGATTTGTTCTATTGACACCTAATTTGAAACATGTTAGGATAAAGTCAAATTCTGCAAGATAGAGGTTGCGGCTGACATAAGTAAGCATGGTTCGGGAGCCGGTTCCTGTTGAGCTATGCCAAAAGGGAAGGTCGCCGAAGGGTCCCTCCGCCGGACAGAGCGGACTCTGGTCGCCTGGTTAACAGCCTTGCGACTGTCATCAGAAAAACATCTGATGGAGCGCTGTCTGCTTTTGTGAATATTTTGTCGGCTGTCGTCAAAGAAGACCCTCAGTTGACATTATAGTACAAAATCAGCCGCTTGAAAAGCCGCTGATTTATTTTTTCCCGTAACTTCACATTCCAGTCCAATTCATGGATCGTTTCGATCCGTCATAGGATAGTAAAAGACAGTATGGAGGTTGTTTGAAATGGAAAAGTACAAAGTAGGTATTATCGGTGGAACGGGCATGGTTGGCCAGCGCTTCGTCACTCTGATGGAGGAGCACCCCTGGTTCCAGCTTACCGTCATTGCGGCCAGTCCTCGTTCGGCCGGCAAGACCTATGAAGCAGCCGTCGCCAACCGCTGGGCCATGACGAAACCCATCCCGGAAGCGGCCAAACACCTGGTGGTCATGGATGCGGAAGCCGATGTGGAACAGATCGCCGCGCTGGTGGACTTTGTCTTCTGCGCCGTGGATATGAAAAAAGAGGAAATCCGGACGCTGGAAGAGAAATATGCCAAGGCCGAGTGTCCTGTGGTATCCAACAATTCCGCCAACCGCTGGACCGACGACGTACCCATGGTAGTTCCGGAGATGAACCCAGAGCACCTGGAGATTATCCCCGTTCAGCGCAAGCGTTTGGGCACCAAGCGCGGCTTTATCGCGGTCAAGTCCAACTGCTCTATTCAGTCCTATGCTCCAGCCCTACATCCGCTCATGAAGTACGGTGTGGAGAAGTGCCTGGTCTGTACCTATCAGGCCATTTCCGGCGCCGGAAAAACCTTTGAACGCTGGCCCGAGATGATTGACAACGTCATCCCCTATATCGGCGGCGAGGAGGAGAAGAGTGAGCAGGAGCCTTTGAAGATTTGGGGCCACATCGAAAACGGAAAGATTGTCAAGGCCGAGTCCCCTCTGATTACCGCCCAATGTCTGCGCGTTGCCGTGTCAGATGGTCATACCGCTGCAGTCTTCGTTTCCTTCCGAAACAAGCCATCGATTGAGGAGATCAAGGCCGCTTGGGCAGGCTTCCAGGGACGTGCGCAGGAGCTGAAGCTCCCTTCCGCTCCCAAGCAGTTTATCCATTACTTTGAAGAAAACGACCGGCCTCAGGCCAAGCTGGATCGCGAGTTGGAGGGCGGCATGGCCGTCTCTATGGGACGTCTGCGTCCGGACACCCAGTACGACTACAAGTTTATTGGCCTGTCCCACAATACCCTCCGGGGCGGCGC
>JAYFPV010000179.1:0-4419 GCA_034927465.1 Lawsonibacter sp. | reverse complement strand
TGGTGGCATCCAGTTCTTCCACAGAGGAGGCCTGTTCCGTAGCACTCTGGGCCAAGGCCTGGGCCCCGTTAGAGACCTGCTCGCTGCTGGAATTTACCTGGTCGGCAGAAATGTCGATCTGAATCAGAGAGCTGCTCAGATCAGAACTCATCTTTTTCAGAGATACCAGCAGTGTTTCAAACTGCCCGACATAGGCGTCTTCCGCAGTGGATTCGATGTCAAAATTTCCGGCAGCCATCGTTTCCAAGAGATGGCTGGCATCGCCGATGATCCGGCGCAGACTGCTTACCGTGTCCCGCAGGCCTGCCAGCAAGAACCCGGTTTCGTTCTTGGATTTTGATTCCGGAACCGGGCTTTCCAGGTCGCCTGCCGCCAGCTTGTTCAGCCGATCCACACACTGATTGATTGGTTTGGTAACGGAGCGTGCGATCTGTACCCCAAGCAGGAAGGAAAGAAACAGCGCTGCGGCGGTGGCCACAGCAATGACAATCACAAATTGGGTTGCGTTATTATTGAGGGAGTTTTCCAAGCGGGTGCCCAAATCCACATTCATGGTCATCAGATCAGCCCACGCCGTGTACACGTCCTGATAAAGTGGGTCCAGTTCACTTACTGCAGCTTCCTGCGCCTTGCGGGAATTTTCGGTGTCAATGGTGTTTCCTAAGAGCATGATCTCCTTCGCTCTGCTGATGAAGGCGTCGTAAGCGCTGGTGATTTTATCATATTGGGCCTGTTCGGATTTGTCCTTCAAAACAGCGTTTACAGCTTCGGCGTATTTTGCATATGCCGTCTGATTGTCGTCAAAGATCTCCCTGGCATTGTTGGCGTCGCTTCGGTTGACAAGGCTGATGACGTCCCGTACGCTGCGGTTGGTTTCACTCAATGACACCATCGCTTTGCCAATGTCTCCCAGGGAGAAACCGTAATTGGCCATGGCTTGGCTGTATTGTTGGTTGGTAGACTGAATGACAAAAATGGACGCGATACCGGACCAGCTGGAAATGATGGATACAAGAAAAAAACTGAAAATCAGTTTTTTTCCTAACTTAAGGTTTCTAAAAAATTTCATGTTTGTTGGGGCTCCCTTTCAATCTCTTTTTGTTGGGGGGGGGGGTAAAAGAGTTTGCTTGTAATGCAAGGAACGTGACAGAGAAAATAAGTCGTTCCCGTTCCCTCTCATATGGTCGGCAGTGTGTCGGGCAGGGGACAAGCCGGGGCTGCTGCTTTAAAAAGAAGTGCTTTCCCCTGGTAAGGCCAGTTCGGTTACCTTGGATGTGCGCTGCTCCAGACTGTATAAGTGTTTTTTATCCCGCGTCAGCAGATAAACGCCTTGGAACCGGTTCGTTCCGGATTCCGAGTCGACACTGAAGACGGACAGCTTTGTACAGCAGGCTCCGTTCACCAGGACCATACTTTCGGCCGGATAGATCTGATAGCTGTCCATGCTTGTCCCTGCCAGACCAAGAACCTGGGGCGATAAGTGCTTTAAAAAGGTTACTGTTTCAGCGAGGGTCAGCACAGCTGCCGGATCCGTTTCTCCGGAATTACTGCTATCACCAGATTCTTCTGGGTTGTCCTGCCCAGCGGATTGGGAGGCGCTTGAAGCGGAAGCTTCCGCGCTCCCGCCGTCGGGCGGTGCATCTCCGCCACCGCTTCCCCCGTGGCAGCCGGCCAAAAGCAGGAAGAAGCAGAAAAGCAGGATGAAAAATCTCATGCTCCAGTTCATGAAAGTTAAGAGTCCTCCAAATCGTTGAATGCCGCATCCGCCTCTATAATGCACTGCATATACAAATCTGCTACTTCTCGATCATCAAGCCACAGGTGCAAATCAGGTAAAATCAGATTTGGATTTGCCATCTCATACAGCCATACATATTGCAGAAATTGGGAGTACACGTTGTCTTCCTTCCCAAGCAGAGCCGCCGTCAATTCATCATTCAGATTTAAGTCAACCAATAATTCTTCCAGGCGCGAGCCCAGAATTTGATCAAGCAGGCTGAACATGCCAAGCAAAAAACCGTCTTCCCCACTGGGAGCATCGTCCGCATGTTCCATCAGCTCTTGCGTAAAAAGGCCTCTTAAATAAGCTTTTCGGACCAGCTCTTCCGAGTTGGTCACGTTATTTTGCCTGGCCAGCAATAAAATCACCCAACGCCGGAATTCCTCGGTCCCCATCATGACTAATCCGTGCTTGATGCCGGAAACCAGATTCCCGCGGTAATAGGCCAGCGTCTGCACTTTTCGAAGGACCATATAGGTCATGGAGGCATCGCTGTGAATGATCTTGGCACAGGCACTAAAATCAACATCTTTGCGCTGCAGTTCATTGAGAAGACGTCCATACAAAGAGGAGGCAAGAGATGGGAGGCGTTTGTTTAATATCTTTGGTTTTTCAAAAAAATAACCCTGAAACAAGGTATAACCCATGTCGACTGCCGCGTTAAATTCATCCAGGGTTTCCACCTTCTCGGCCAGCAGCGTAACTGAGTGCCGTTTCAGGCGATTGGCCAGCTTCCTTTGATGGATTTGGTCTGATTGTCTGAAATCCACCTTGACAATATCAACATACGGCAAAACATCCTTGAATTTTGGATTTCCGTCATAATCATCCAGCGCCAGTGTATAGCCCTTGTCTTTCAAGAACTTCAGCTGAACCAGAAAATCGGCATCTACCACAACATCCTCCAAAATCTCCACGACGACGTCCTTTGGGTCAGTTACCTCGACAAAGCCGTTCATGATTAGATTTCGTGTGAAGTTGATAAATGCCGGATGCTGATTGGTCAATTTCGACAGACCAAACAGAAAAAGCGCATCGGACAGCAGACGACATGTGGCGGCATCCCCGTCGACAATGTTAGCTACATTTCCACTGACTCCATCCCGGTACAAAAGCTCGTACCCGCTGACTTTCTTGTAGAGGTTGAAAATCGGCTGCCGTGCGATATATGCATACACTACGTCCATCCCCCCCCTAACTCAATTTTGGGGTCCCTCAAGCCTTTCGCGGATGCTGTGGACCGAGAGGTTGTCATGTTCCAGAAGGATTTGGGTAAACTGGCTTTCGACGCCATTGATCAGCAGATTTACTGGCCGTGTCAGCTTTGAAAAGTCAAGATCACAGTACTGTAAGATATCCATGAGGTAATAGAAATCCCCCGACGGCTTGGGGGGAAGAGAGAGCGGGCGGCCATTCAGAATCAGATTCAGCGGTTTTTCCGCTGAGCCATCGGCCGATTGCTCCGGTAGTTGGCTGACCTCAGCAGGCAGAGCCGACTGCAGAGAAGGAGCCGGCTCTGAAGCCGCAGTTACGACAACATCCCCGGTATGGACCATGTCCGTCAGAGCAGCTTTGCTGCCGTTGACCAGTACCTCCCCCGAAAAATTGGGTCCCAGCAGCTCGGCCAAGCTCCTGGATGCATCTGCACCGTCTTTGGAAGGGGTGAACTGAATGCTGTCTCCGGCATGGACCACAGTGGACAGCAACGCCTCTTTCCCATTGAGCAGGATGACCGGCGCAACAGCGGATTCCCCACGCAGGAACAGCCGCTCGCCGTTCAGCGTTGCGGTTAAATTTGCGCCCGTACGCCCGATCATATCCCCATAGTTGTAGCCGTTCATCAGCAAAATATCCCGCAGGACAAGACTGCCGCTGCGGAACAGCTTGGCCGGCTCTGAGTTGAGCAGAATCATATAACTGTCATGAATCAGGCCGAGAGCGGCTGAAATGGCAATGCCAAGCGGTGTGGCGTATTCCGGGTCATTGAAGGAATAGTCAGAGGAAAACGCGCTTTTTTCAAAGTAAGTTCCGGCGACCGCCACGCGGGCCGGGTCCATGTGCAGTGCCTCTGCCACGTACTTCTGCAACCCATACAGCTTGCTTCCTCCGCCCGCCAGAAACACAGCGGAAGGCATGACGCCGTTTAGTTCCAGGATGCGTGCGCCGATCTCTTTGGCTAGCGTCTGCGCGGCCGGCTCAGCCAACGCCCGCAGCTCGTCGGTCGATGTCTCATGCGGGATGCCTAAAATATCGGCGTAGTGGGCCGGGCCATCTGAGGCCAGACAGGATTTCAATTGTTCTCCCGTCTTAAAGTCCACCAGAAGGCTGCGCATAAAGAGCTCCGTTACTTCGTCTCCGGCTACAGTAGCCATGGTGTAACCAACCACGCCTCCGTCACGGCAGATAGCAATGTCGGAGGTCCCGGCACCGATATCCACCAAAACCAGATTCAAAAGCCGAAGCTCAGCGGGGATTGCTGCATTGAGCGCGGCAATCGGCTCCAGCGTCAGGCTGGAAACCTCAAGCTCGAGCTGTGCAACCACGGAATATAGGCTTTCCACTACTTCGCGGGGCAAGAAAGTAGCCACCACGTCGGCTTCGATTCGTTTGCCGCTGTGTCCGATGAGCGTGGACATGGG
>JAYFPV010000230.1:0-9263 GCA_034927465.1 Lawsonibacter sp. | reverse complement strand
CACTTTGTGGAAAAAATGCGGACCATAACGGCAGCACCGAGGCAAACAGGAACCCCAGCACCAGAACGTAACGAACCTCTCCCCGGCTGGCGGAGGAGACAAACCGGTGGATCATGGGATGTACCAGATACAGGCCGATCAGCGGATAGAGGATCCACAGGTGGAAATAGGTGTTTCCTTTGGCTGCGGACACTAGAACCGCCCAGACCCCGCCCCAGCTTAGACTTCCTCCGCCCACCAGATAGGCGACCACAGCATACAGTGCTCCCCAAAACACCAGCAGGCAACATGCAGGCAGGACCAGCCCAAGCATGGCAAAACCAAGGCTCGGTTTTCCTTCCTCCAAGGCAGACATTCCCCACAGCATAAACAGGGCCGGAACCGTCCAGCAGGTCAGTCCCTCGTACACCGACAGCACCTGCCATGCCCCGGAGCCGGCCGCCACGGTCTGCTGGCCGCTTTGGGCCAACAGCAGCATGATGGCACACAACACAGTAAAGGCCCGAAAGAATCCAGGCCAGCCTACCTTACGGCCTTTCCCTGCCATTACTTCTTCTCCGGCACAATTTCAATCCAATAGCCGTCCGGATCAGCAATGAAATAGATCCCCATGACGGAATTTTCAAAGCAGATACAGCCCATGGCCTTGTGCCTGGCATGCAGCTCGTCAAACCGGTCGGTGAGGAAGGCCAGATGAAACTCGCACTCTCCCAAGTTATAGGGCTCTGTGCGGTCTCTCAGCCAGGTCAGCTCCAGCTGAAAGTCGCTGTTCATCGCATCTCCCAGGAAAACCAACCGGAAGGAACCGTCGTCGGCCTCTTTTTCCCGCACTGGAGATAAGTCTAGGGCATCCTTGTAAAACGCCAAACTCTTGTTCAGATTCAAAACGTTGAAGTTAAAATGATTAAACTTGATCATCATACCGTCTCCTTTTTCCAGGCAAACTCTGGTTTTTATTATATCCAAGGTTTTCCCCAATTGCAACCGGGAGTTGACCTGAATAAAATTGACAATTGGAACGGCACAAAATTGTGCCGCTCCAATTCAGACTGTCAATTCTTATTTGTCATTTTCGTGCAGCTTTTTTCCCGTGTGGGCAATCACCTGAAGCATCGTCAGTGCCGCCAGCCGCTCGGTGCAGCCGGTGGAATCATAGGGTGGCGACACCTCTACCAGATCCATGGCCAATACCTTGCCGGTCTGGCAGATTGCCTTAAGCAAATCCATGCTCTCGTCATAGGTAATTCCGCCCGGCAGCGGAGAGGCAGCGCCAGGGGCCAGCGGCATATCATACCCGTCAATGTCGAAGGTAATGTAATAGGCCTCCGCATCCGGAATTTGATCCAGGACGTACTGCACGCCTTTGCTGTGGAGGTCCCGCGCCGAAATCAGGCGGCTGCCATAGGCTCTGGCATCATCATAATCGTTTTTCTTTCCGCTGCCCATCCCCCGCAGGCCGATCTGCACCATCGGACCAATATGATCCATCTCAGACATGCGGCGCAGCGGGCTTCCGTTTCCCTGGACTAGCGGACCAACATGGCTGGTCCAGTCCAGATGGGCGTCAAATTGGATGACACAAATTTTCTTGCCATACTCCGCCAAGGCCCGGGCAACCGGAATACTGATGGAGTGGTCTCCGCCCATGACAATCGGGATGCTTCCCGCCCGGATGATGCGGCGGACCGCCCGCTCAATACAGGTAAACGAATAGTCCCGATCCCCTTGCAGCACGTCGGCATCCCCGCAGTCGGCAATGGTAATAGGCGCGGCCAGCATCTGCTCGTCGGCCTCGTAATCATAGTAGCCGACCTCTCCCCGACCATATTGGGTTGACGCTTCTCGAATGCGGCGCGGGCCCATGCGCGCACCGCTTAAAAAGCCGACCCCCATATCAAACGGAACTCCTAAAACACCAAAGTCGGCCTTCAGTTCATCCAAATCCAGACAAATCGGATATCTTCCAAAGGAACAAATACCCGTGATGGGCTGGCTAATCAATTCAGGACGCATCTTGCTTTCCCCTTTCTGTCTTCTGCTTATTGTTCCAATCACACAGGAGGCGCTGGCCGGCGGCACAGCAAAACAAGGGCACATCCGCCTTATGTCTTCAACCCTGCATCATGCCATTATTATAGCAGGCCAGCCTTCTTTTTCAACCGTAAAAGAAAAGCGTCACCCCCACTGTGCCAAATAAAAAAAACCGTTTTTTCCTCTTTCCCGTCTTTTTTAAGGAACGGCAGAAATGCCGCGGATATGGCCTGGGCGGCAGAAAAACAGAGCACAAAATCAGATCGGTTCAAAAAGGCCTCCTTCCCCTTGCTACTATCTGAATTTTGTGCTATCATGCAAATTGTATAAGTCCATTCTCATCCGTATTTCTTAAGGGGGAATTTCCGTGCCTGGGGACCAAATATGGCCCATATTATTCGGTATCAGCTTATTTTGCAACATCATTCTGCTTTTACGGCGACCCATCAGCCGCCTGCTTCACCGCACGGTCAAAGTGTCTGAGGACAACATTATGGCCATGGTAGAGGAGGGGGAGGAATCCGGTGCCATTCAAAGCAATGAGAAAGAATTGATTGAGAACGTCTTCGAGTTTGACACAATGACCGCCCGGGATGTGATGATCCACCGCACCGACATGGTAACGCTGTCCCTGGAGGACGGTACGGACACCGTGGTGGACGCCATCCGCCAATCCGGTCTGTCCCGATTCCCAGTCTATCAGGAAGATGTGGATGATATCGTTGGAATCCTATCCACCCGGGAATATCTGCTCAACCTCCACCTGCCCGACCCAAAACCGATCAAGGATCTGCTTCGTCCCGCATACTTTGTCCCCGAAACGGTTCCCGCCGACGTGCTGTTTCGGGACATGCAGGGCAAAAAAATCCACATGGCGCTGGTGGTGGACGAGTACGGCGGCACCAGCGGTCTGGTCACGCTGGAGGATCTGCTGGAGGAACTGGTGGGCAATATCTATGACGAATTCGATCCCCAGGAGGAGCAGGACATTATCTGCCTTGAGAACAACAAATGGCGGGTATCCGGTTCCGCCGATCTGGAAGAATTGGCCGAGACCATCGGTTTTGAACTGCCTGAGGAAGAAGATCGGGATTATGATACCTTGGGTGGTCTGATCTTCTCCCAGCTGTCCGTGATTCCGGAGGACGGCAGCCGTCCGGTGGTGGAAGCTCTTGGCCTGCGTATCCGCGTGGAAGAGCTGTGTGACCGCCGGGTGGAATGGGCACTGGTGGAAAAGCTAGCAGCTCCGGAGACTTCGAACGAGTCCATATAACCGTACATCATGCCCCTCTCACCAGACCGAGTGCCGTTTTTCTCTTCTTGACAACACAAAGACGCCCCGGGCACCGCTGTGCTTCCGGGGCGTCTGACTGTCCGCCATTGGCGGACGGTTCGCACACTTACAAGCCGAGATGCGTTTTCTCCGACGGCAGGTCACTGGAGAAAACAGTTGAATTTCATTCGCGCCGTGTGCTGTGCGAACTCTGCATGGCTTTTTTGACAGACTGAACACCCCGCCGCCCGAAGGGCGGCGGGGTGTTCTCCTTTGATTCTTACTTCAGGTTGAAAAAGGCCTTTCTGCCGGGATACTCTGCGATGTCGCCCAACTCTTCCTCAATGCGGAGCAACTGGTTGTACTTGGCCACGCGGTCGGTGCGGCTGGGGGCGCCGGTCTTGATCTGGCCGGCGTTCAAAGCCACGGCAATGTCGGCAATGGTGGCGTCTTCGGTCTCGCCGGAGCGGTGAGACACGATGGCGGTATAGCCGGCCCGGTTGGCCATCTGGATGGCATCCAGGGTCTCAGTCAGGGTGCCGAGCTGGTTGACCTTGATGAGGATGGCATTGGCCACCTTCTTCTCAATGCCGGTGGACAGACGCTGCACATTGGTGACGAACAGGTCGTCGCCAACCAACTGGACCCGGTCGCCGATGGCGTTGGTCAACATAGCCCAGCCTTCCCAGTCGTCCTCGCCCATGCCGTCTTCCAGAGAAATGATAGGGTAGTTATCAACAAATTTCTTCCACATATTGACCATCTGCTGCCGGGTCATGGTCTTCTTGGCTTTTGGCAGGAAATAGGTTTCGGTTTCCTTGTCATACCAATCCGAGACAGCAGGATCCATCGCGATCATAAAGTCCTCGCCGGGTTTGTAGCCGGCCTTCTCGATGGCCTCTACGATCACCTTCAGTGCATCCTCGTCCTTCTTCAGGTTGGGAGCGTAACCGCCCTCGTCGCCCACACCTGCGGCGGGGGTACCGTTCTCCTTGAGCACCCCTTTCAGTGTGTGGAAGACCTCTGCGCAGCGGCGCAGAGCCTCACGGAAGGAGGGTGCGGAGACGGGCATGATCATAAACTCCTGAATATCAACGTTGTTGGTGGCGTGCGCGCCGCCGTTTAGAATGTTCATCATGGGAACAGGCAACTGCTTGGCATTAACGCCGCCAATGTAGTTGTACAGCGAGGTGCCCAGACACTCGGCTGCGGCCTTGGCGCAGGCCAGAGAAGCGCCCAAAATGGCGTTGGCGCCCAGGCGGCTCTTATTGGGAGTGCCGTCCAGATCGATGAGCATCTTGTCGATATCCACCTGATCCAGCACGTTGGTACCGATCAGCGCCTCGGCGATCTCGGTGTTTACATATTTCACCGCGTTCTCCACGCCCTTGCCCATATAGCGGCTCTTGTCGCCGTCACGGAGCTCACAGGCCTCGTAAATTCCAGTGGAAGCCCCCGATGGCACGGCGGCACGGCCCATCGTGCCGTCTTCCAGATACACCTCTACCTCTACGGTGGGATTGCCGCGGCTGTCCAAAATCTCGCGGCCTACTACGTCAACAATCTCGATCATCTGCTTCATTGAAATTTAATCTCCTTTCAATTGTCCGGCGGGATCAGGCCCGCCGCTCTGGATATATAGTCTGCATGGCCCCCGTCCGCATGGAAAAAAAGCCATGCCAGAACGCACCTTACGTCACGATCAGGGTTTCACCGTCCATTTCCTTCGGCTTTTCCAGCCCCATCAGATCCAGCATGGTGGGAGCAATGTCGGCCAGGCGGCCATCCCGCAGCTTCACGCTGGCCCCCACAATATAGAAGGGCACCAGATTCGTCGTATGGGCGGTGAACGGAGAGCCGTCCGGCTCCATCATATGCTCTGCATTGCCGTGGTCGGCGGTAATCAGAGAAATGCCCCCCATCTTGGAGGTTGCCTCCACCACCTTGCCCACACACTTATCTACCGTAGCCACTGCCTTGCAGGCGGCCTCATACAGACCGGTATGACCAACCATGTCGCAATTTGCCAGGTTCAGGATAATCACATCGTAGGCTCCGCTGAGGATGTGTTTGACTGCCTCATCTGTGACTTCATAGGCGGACATCTCGGGCTGGAGATCATAGGTTGCCACCTTGGGAGACGGAATCAGGCATCGATCCTCCCCGGGGAACACCTGCTCCACGCCTCCGTTGAAAAAAAAGGTAACATGGGCATATTTCTCCGTTTCCGCAATGCGTAGCTGGGTTAGCCCAAGCTTAGAGATGTACTCTCCAAAAATGTTCTCCAGCTTCTGCCGCGGATAAGCCACGGAAACATTCGGCATCGTAGCGTCGTACTCTGTCGTGCAGACGAAAAAGACTGGTACAAAGCCGGTCTTGCGCTCCACGTCCTTCATATCTTCATCCACCAGACAACGCGTAATTTCCCTGGCCCGGTCCGGTCGGAAATTGAAGAAGATGACGGAGTCATTGTCCTGAACCTGTACATCCTTCAGACAGACCACCGGCTCCATAAATTCGTCGGTCACCCCGGCGGCATAGGACTTCTGAACGGCCTCGGCCGGGTCGGCCTCATACGGTGCCTGGCCGCAGACGATGGCGTCGTAGGCCCGCTGAACGCGATCCCAACGCTTATCCCGGTCCATGGCGTAGTAGCGGCCCATAACGCTGGCAATCTGACCCACGCCCAGCTGCTGAAGTTTGGCCTGGAGGCGCTCCACAAAATGTTTTCCGGAAGAAGGGGGAACATCACGGCCATCCAAAAAACAGTGGACATAGACCTTTTGAATTCCCTGCTCTTTGGCCATGTTCAGCAGGGCAAACAGATGGGTAATATGGCTATGCACACCGCCGTCGGATAGCAGACCCATCAAATGTAGGGCACTCCCCCACTCGCGGCAGTTGGACATGGCATCCAGATAGGCAGCATTTTGGAAGAACGCTCCGGTGTCGATGTCCCGGCTGATGTGGGGCAGGTCCTGGAACACCACGCGACCGGCTCCGATGTTGGTGTGTCCCACCTCGCTGTTGCCCATCTGCCCTTCAGGCAACCCCACGTCCAATCCTGAGGCAGACAGGCGGCACCCGGGACATTCGGCAAAAATCTGATCCAGATTTGGAGTGGGGGTATTGGCAACCGCGTTGCCCTGAGAAGGTGCCGCCAGACCAAATCCGTCCATAATAATTAATGTGGTAGGTGTTTTCATAAAAACCCTTTCTTGACTTGCGCAGAATTCGAATGATGCTGCTCACGACGGTTCGGGCGTCTCTTATTCCTGATTAGCGGCATTGACGATCTGGATGAAGTCAACTGGTTTCAGCGCGGCGCCGCCAATTAAGCCGCCGTCCACGTCCGGCTGAGCAAGCAGCTCGGCAGCATTTTTGGCATTCATGGATCCGCCGTACTGAACGGTAACGGACCGGGCCACATGGGCGCCGTACAGCTTGCGGATGACGGCACGAATGGCCTGGCAAACCTCGCCGGCCTGCTCAGCCGTGGCAGTCTTGCCGGTCCCGATGGCCCACAGGGGCTCGTAAGCAATCACGACATGACGCATCTTCTCCGCAGGCACATTGGCCAGAGCACACTTCACCTGGTAAGCGATCAGCTCCATGGTCACGCCCAGCTCACGCTGTTCCAGGCTCTCCCCAACACAAATGATGGGAATCAGCCCGGAATGAATGGCGGCATGTACCTTTTTGTTCACGGTAAAATCGGTCTCGTTATAATACTGGCGGCGCTCAGAATGGCCAATAATCACGTACTTAGCACCGGCCTCCTTAATCATTTCCGCCGTAACCTCGCCGGTATAGGCGCCATGATCTTCATAATGGCAGGTCTCAGCACCAATGGCGATGTGGCAGTCCTTAAACAGACGAACAGCACTGGTGATGTTCACCGCAGGAACACACAAAACCACGCTGCACCACTTGCTCTTCGGCATCATGGGCTTGAGTTCCTCCGCAAAAGTCTTGGTTTGAGACAGAGTATTGTTCATTTTCCAGTTGCCGGCGATGATGGTCTTACGATAACGACGATTCATAGTGATCTCTCCCTAAAACTATATATTTTCCATACTTATACAAGATATGGGTGCTTTCACGACGGATGCCGTGCTCGCTTGAAATTTTTTCTCTGCAAGCCGCCGCTCAGGCGTCCAGCAGACAGGCAACGCCCGGCAGCTCTTTGCCCGCGTCGTCACGTGCTTCGGATCGTTTGCCCCGCCCTTCGGGCCTGGCTCATTCCCTCCGCCGCTCCTCCTTTTCAAACGCCAAACGCTACGCTGGTTTGCCGTTTGATTTCAGGGCCGCTTATTTGTCCAGCAGACAGGCAACGCCCGGCAGCTCTTTGCCCTCCATAAACTCCAACGACGCGCCGCCGCCGGTAGAGATATGCGTCATCTTGTCGGCATAGCCCAGCTGCTGCACGGCAGCTGCGCTGTCTCCGCCGCCAATGATGGTAATGGCATTTGTCTTGGAAAGCGCCTCGGCCACCGCCTTGGTCCCCTTGGCAAACGCCGGAAACTCAAATACGCCCATGGGGCCGTTCCAGATCACGGTGCCGGCGTCAGCCACGGCATCGCAGTACAGCCGAATCGTTTCCGGACCAATGTCCAGGCCCTGCCATCCGTCTGGGATCTCCCCGCACTGGACCACTTGAGAGTTGGCATCGGGAGCAAATGCGTCCGCGCATACAGTATCCACGGGCAGCAGCAGCTTGACCCCCTTCTCTGCGGCCTTTTTCACCATGTCATTGGCATACGCTTCCCAATCGGCCTCCAGCAGAGAGTTGCCAACCTTGCCGCCCTGAGCGGCCGAGAAGGTATAGGCCATGCCGCCGCCGATGATCACCGTGTTGGCAATCTCTAACAGGTTGTTGATCACGCCGATTTTCGAGGACACCTTCGACCCGCCCAGAATGGCCACCAGGGGACGCTTGGGGTTGGCCAGCGCGCCGCCGATAAAGTCCAGCTCCTTCTGAATCAGAAACCCAGACACGGCGGGCAGATAGTCGGCCACGCCGACG
The DNA here is from genome assembly GCA_034927465.1 of Lawsonibacter sp. Lineage (GTDB taxonomy): Bacteria > Bacillota > Clostridia > Oscillospirales > Oscillospiraceae > Lawsonibacter. Next base: position 933 of record JAYFPV010000230.1, on the reverse strand, counting down.
GTGGAAGCATGGGCGCGATGAACAGCGCCAAAGGCATCAGACACAAACACCTCGGCCATGTTGGCCATGGCTTTGGCCAGAGTGGGGTCATTTTTGGTCTCGCCTGGTTCGAAGCGGGTGTTCTCCAGCAGCAGTACCTGGCCGGGCTGAAGGAAGCCAGCCTTTGCCTGCGCGTCCGGACCGACCACATCCTCCGCCATAATCACCGGCTTGCCCAGCAGTTCACTAAGACGGGCAGCCACAGGCTTCAGGGACAATTCGGGTACCACAATCCCCTTGGGCTTGCCCATGTGAGAGCATGCAATCACTGCGGCACCCTGATCCAGCAGATACTGAATGGTAGGCAGCGCGGCACGAATTCGCTTGTCGTCCGTAATAACCCCGCTGCCGTCCTTCGCCATGGGCACATTAAAATCGCAGCGCAGCAGTACTTTTTTGCCCTTGACATCAATGTCTTTCACCGTTTTTTTGTTGTAATTCATGGAAAAAGCTCCTTTCTGCAGTAAACCGTTTGGAAAGGGATAAACTTTGGTGGGATAAACGACTTTGCTTCGTCCGAATGCGCCTCAGCATTCTCCAGCCATCTCTCCCACTCCGGACAATTCAGGAAATCCTTGCTGTCTCAGGGCTTCATAGGCCAGAATTGCAACGGAGTTCGCCAGGTTCAGGCTTCGGGCATCGGACCGCATGGGGATACGGATGCACCGGCCATAGTACGTCCGGCGCAGATCTTCTGGTAAGCCTGCCGTTTCCTTGCCGAACATAAGCCAGCAGTTGGGGCGGAAAACGGCTTGGGTGTAATCTCTTGGGGCTTTGGTCGTGGCCAGCCAGAGATCCGGACTTGGATTGAGGACAAAAAAGTGATCCAAATTTTCGTAGACCCGCAAATCCACCATCGGCCAGTAGTCCAATCCGGCCCGCTTGACCGACTTG
>JAYFPV010000470.1:0-6885 GCA_034927465.1 Lawsonibacter sp. | reverse complement strand
CATCGCAGTATTCTCCTTTGTAAATATCATTTTCCCCCTATAGGCTTGCAGGGAAATACGGCTTATATCACAGCTTCGCTCGTCATAATTTGAAGAATTTCCCGATCTGTCTGGCGCATTCCGTCGTGGCCCATTTTTCCCACATTGGCAATGGTCTGCTCCACATCGCCTCCCACCAGGCCGTCGCCTCCGGAATAGCAGTGTCCTTTTTGGGCCATGTGCCAGCCGGTCAAACCGCTTTCCACCGCCAGTGCAATTTTACCGGCACAGGAAGACTTTGCACCGTCACAAACCATTCCGGAGGAGACAGCCAATGCGTTGGTGATGGTACTGGAGATCATGTCGTAATCTCCTCCTTCCAGCCAGCAGATACCAGCGGCTGCACCGGCGCCTGCGCTCACCGCTCCGCAGAACGCCGACAGACGGCCCAAGCTGGTTTTCTGATGGATTGTGACCAGATCGGAAACTGCCAGAGCACGAAGCATTTTCTCATGGCTGACGCCTTTGTCCCGGGCAAACTCAATGACAGGAACTGAAGCAGCAATGCCCTGGTTGCCGCTGCCGGAGACAATTACCACTGGCATCTCGCAGCCGTTCATCCGGGCGTCACTGCCTGCAGCAGCTGCGGCGCGGGCCCGCAGCTCAACATCCTCGGCTCCACGCTCCAGCAAGCCGCGGCCCACCTCAGCACCCCAACTGTCTTTGAGGCCCTCAACAGCGATGGCACTGTTGTAGGTCACCTGCCGCTCCAGCATGGGGGCGATATCCGCAATGTTCACGGTTTGGGCAAAGTCCAGAATGTCCCTGAGATTGAGCGTACTGCGGTCCGTCAACTCCGTTTCGGTGGCCCCGGTGACAGGTCGGTCTATAAGAATCTGGTCGTTTTTAGCGGCATAGACAATATTTGTGTGGAAGTTGGCAATTCGCACCACCACCTGATCTTTTCCCCGATGAAGCGTGACCTGATAATCAAAAGTCAGAGGTGTGTTCTTCAGACTGATGTGCATGGGACAGCTGGACACAAATTCAACAATCGCCGTCTTCTGCTCTTCGGTAACCTGGCTGATCACCTCCAGAATCCGGTCCGTACGACCGGCGACCACACCCGCAGCAGCCGCGGCAGGAATTCCCCGCAATCCACTGGTGTTGGGTACCACTACACTTTTGACGTTTTTAATCAGATTGCCGCTGACCTCAATGTCTATGGAGTCTGGCAGTGCGCCCAGCAGATCCCGGGCATATGATGCACCATAGGCAATGGCAATGGGCTCTGTGCAGCCCATCGCTGGAATCAGTTCTTCCTGCAGAATCTGAAGATAAGTTTGATAACAATCGTTACTTTGAGTCATTCGAGGTTTCCTCCATTTGTTCGCTCTCCGGTATAATGCTGCCATCTTCCGCCTGCCGGAGGGCCTTCGCCAACTGAGCTGGACAGGAAGTACCGCGGTCTTTACATTCAACATCCGCAAGCAGCTGAATTACTTCATTTATATTTCGGCCCTCCGATAAAATGGAAACGCCCTTTCCATTGCCATTGCAGCCGCCTTCAAATTTCACATTATGCACTTTGCCATCAACAATATCAAATGTGATCTTTTTGGAACATACCCCGCTTGGAATATAACTGTACATAAACGTGATCCCTCCTGATTAGAAATTCACAAAATCTTTCCGCATATAATCTGCAATTCGCTCTACACAGCGATTGACCAGTACCTGTCCCTTTTCAAAAGTGGCAGCGGAGGAATCACCAATCATACCCCGATCAGAAAATTCCTGGAAAGCAGTCGTTCGAAGAATACCTGGAAATTTCTTCCCATTTACGATTTTTGGCTCTTCCCTGCAAAGTCGATCGGTATGCACATATTGAGGTGCCAAATACATCAAAACACTGGTACCGCATTCACTAGCATGTCCGTGTGCCATATATCCTTCATTCTCCAAAACGTCCCCGCTGACGGTTTGCACGTAACGCCACCAGTCTATCTGAGCAAAGCGAAGCTGATCATTCTCCAGACCGAATTCTGCGGAAATCTGGCTGATCATCGGAACGTTTCCGGCGTGTCCGTTGAGAAACAAAAAATTGTGCATTCCCCATTTGCGAAGACTAAGTACCACATCTCGTAAATATTCCTTGAAGCTTTCAGGTCGGACACACAGTGTTCCAGGAAACATTGCCAATGAAGCGGAGTCACCGACAGGCAACGTGGGGCCCACGATAGCGCCAGTCTTTTGGGAAATTTGCAAAGCAACGGCCTCAGCCACAATTGTGTCAGCGGCAAGGGGAAGATGAGGCCCATAACATTCCATTGCACCAGTAGGTATAATCACTGTATGGATTGTCTGGCTGAGCTGCTTAAAATCAGTCCAGCTCATATCACCGAGACGTTTCGCTTCCATTCTATCTCTCCCTCGCTCATCTGCAACTGCCACAGCTAACGAAATGCCCTGAGCGGATTTCCTGCAAAGCGGTGGCGTTTGCAAAGCATTTTTCTTTGGATTGCACACAGCGAACCGCGAATCTGCAGCAAGGCTTCGGGTCAATTGGGGAGGAGATTTCTCCCTGCAGAAGGATACGGTTTCTTTTGGCGTGTATATCAGCAACCGGTACCGCACTCAGAAGCGCTTTTGTATAAGGGTGTAACGGATTTTCAAACAGTTCGTCTGCCTGCGCATACTCAACCACCTGGCCGAGATACATTACCAATATGTGTGTTGCAATATGTTTGACCACCGACAAATCATGCGTAATGAACAGATAGGTCAGGCCGCGCTCCTCCTGCAGATCCTGCATCAAATTTAGAATCTGCGCCTGGATGGAAACGTCCAATGCGCTCACCGGCTCGTCACACACGATAAACCGCGGATTTAATGCCAGCGCACGTGCAATGCCAGCACGCTGACGGCGTCCCCCATCCAGTTCGTGAGGATAGCAGGTTCCCATTCTCTGCGTCAAACCAACAGTGTCCATAAGATTATCTACAAACGCCGCCCGCTCCGCGTGATTTGGATACAGGTGATAGAGACGCAGCGGTTCTTCCACCGTTTCACGTATACTTTTGCGCGGATCCAGAGATGCAAACGGATCCTGAAAAATCATCTGCATTTGACGGCGCAGTTCTTTCAATTGGCGTCCTTTGGCATACGTAATATCTTCGCCGTCAAAAATCACCTTACCAGCAGATGCCTCGGTCAGATGCAAAATCGTTCTGCCCAGAGTCGACTTACCGCATCCGCTTTCTCCGACAACGCCGAGGATCTCACCCTGGTTGATTGCAAAGCTGACATCATCCACAGCATGCAGCGTTCCTTTGGGCGTTTTAAAATACTTATTTAGGTGTTCCACCTGCAGCAATGTTTTCATTTTGTCTTCTCCTCTGCATCCGTCTTGTACAGCGCACAGCGCACAAAATGTGCAGGCTCAACCTCGTAAACAAAAGGAGTTTTGGTACAAACCGGGCTGACCTTTGGACAGCGTTCAGCAAACTTGCATCCCGCTGGAAGGCAAATGGGATCTGGCATCATGCCTTTGATGGGCGTTAGGCGGCGTACCTTACGAGTCAGACTTGGGATAGAGGAGAATAATCCCTGCGTATATGGGTGAAGCGGATGATCAAACACTTGCTTAAGTGTACCGCTTTCCACAATCTCGCCGGAATACATGATTGCAACTTTGTCGCATACCTCTGCAACTACCCCCAAGTCATGGGTAATCAAAATCACAGAGGTGTTAAATTTTTTCTTGAGATCATTTATTAAATCCAACACCTGAGCCTGAATTGTCACGTCCAAAGCTGTGGTGGGCTCATCCGCGATGAGCAGTTTGGGATTGCAGGCCAGTGCTATCGCAATGACCACACGCTGCTTCATACCGCCTGAAAACTGATGCGGATAATCACCATACCGGTCCTTGTCAATTCCAACCAGCTCCAGCATCTCTTCCGCTTTTTTGCGGACCTCGTCAGAGGAACCGTTGCTGTGCAGACGGATTACCTCCGCAATTTGTTCCCCGACCGTGTCAATTGGATTCAGACTGGTCATCGGATCCTGAAATATCATGGATATTTGGCTGCCGCGAATTGTACGCATTTCCTTATTATCCATTGTGCGTAAATTCTTTCCTTGAAAGAGAATTTTTCCATCAAGCACCTTGCCCGGTGGGGACTGCACAAGTCCCATGATCCCCAATGCGGTGGTTGTTTTTCCAGCTCCGGTTTCCCCCACCAGCCCAAGAGTTTCACCTGCTTCCAGAGAAAAGGAAACGCCGTTAACCGCTTTCACCGTACCACTTCTCAAAAGAAAATGAATTGAAAGGTCCTGAACGTCCAGCAAATGTTCCATCGTTATCCCTCATCAGTTCTTTAATTTTGGATCCAGTGCATCACGCAGTCCATCACCGAACATATTCAATCCAAAAATTGCAACCATGATGGCAAGTCCAGGAAATGTAACCACATACCACGCATCCCGTATAAACTGACGCCCTGACGAAAGCATGGAGCCCCACTCTGGAGTAGGCGGTGCAATGCCCAGACCAATAAAGCTCAGGCTTGCCGTGGAGAGAATGGCTGTGGCTACCCCCAGCGTCATCTGTACAATGATCGGAGCTAGACAGTTTGGAAGAATATGGTGAAATATGATCTGAAAATCGTTTCCCCCAATGGAGCGTGTAGCTTCGACAAATTCCTGATCTTTTAAGGAGAGGATAGAGGCTCTCACAATACGGGCATACCCGGGAGCAGAACCAATCCCTATCGCCAATATTAAATTTCCAATGCCGTTACCCAGTGTAGCTGCTATAGAAATGGCCAGCAGCAGATTTGGAATTGCCAGCAGGATATCCATGGCACGCATGATAATGTTGTCGCATACGTTGCCGTAATATCCGGAAATTGCTCCCAAAATCACTCCGCAAAATGCGGCAAGACAGACGCTGCTTAATCCCACAATTAATGAAATCCGCGCCCCATAAATTACACGGCTGAAAATATCTCGGCCCAGGTTATCGGTCCCGAACAAATGGCTCAGGCTGGGGCTCTGGAATGTAGCCGCTAAATTCTGAGCAGCGTAATCGTAGGGGGCAATCACCTCGGCAAAAATACTGCAGAATAGCAGGACAAGGAGAATGACCATACCGACAACCGCGGCTTTGTTTTGGCACAGCCTAGAAAAATTTCTGCCAAGCTGGCTAGTCTTCTTATAAGAACCAATTCGCATGTTCATATTGCCTGTGCCACCTCCCCTTTCGGCTTTCTTTGTTTATGTGCACTGTATTGGGACTTGATCCGCGGATCACAGTACGCATAGAGAATATCTACAAAAAGATTGACAAACCCAAATGCAAATGCGATAAAAAGTACGCCGCCCTGTATCAAAGGATAGTCACGAGCCTTAATTGCACCTACAATCAGATTTCCCAGTCCTGGAATGCCGAATATTGACTCCGTGAGCACGGCTCCGCCCATCATATGTCCAAAAGATAGGCCAATTGTCGTCAGAACTGGAATGATAGCATTCTTTAATGCATGATGGAACACCACCACGTTTTCCTTTTGGCCTTTTGCCCGGGCAGTCCGGATATAATCCTGCCGAATTACTTCCAACATACTGGACCGAGTCATTCGCATAATGCTCGCCGCAGTGCTGGTTCCAATCGTCAATGCAGGCATGATCCAACAAATGGGGCGGTCAAAGCCAGAGGCAGGCAACCATTCCAGATAAACCGAGAACAAAAGAATCATCATGATGCCCTGCCAAAAATTAGGCATGGAGGCTCCGATCAGCGAAATAGAGGTAGCCACATTGTCAAAGATTGAGTACTGCTTCACTGCGGCAACAATACCACACAGCACACCAATTACGGTTGCAACTGCAATACTCATGGCCGCCAATTTTAAGGTGGTAGGAAAACGGGAGAGAATTTCAGTCATAACCGCACGGTTTGTGGAATAGGACGTTCCCAAGTCTCCGTGAAAAATAATATCCTTTATGTAATAAAAATAGCGTACAAAAAACGGATCATTTAACCCCATCTCGTTGCTCAGTTTCGCAATAGCCTCTGGAGATGCGCCTTCACCCAGAATCTGAACGGCAGGGTTCCCCGGCGTAAAATAAAGCATCGCAAAAATAACAAAAGATACGCCGAGTAATACAGGTATCATCATTAAGAGCCGTTTAAGGATGTATCGCGGCATGAAAGTTTCCTCCCTTACGTCTGCCAGAGAACAGCCGGGCAAAACGCCCGGCTGCCTCCGGTTCGGATGGTCAGTCTATTATTGAGCTAGGACAACCTTAGCAAGGTCGGGTGTGCTGCCGGGATGGCACTGGAAGCCCTCAACTTTATCGCTTATACCATATGCAACGTTGGGGAAACAAACAGGAACGCAATAGTCCTTGTTCCAAAGATACTGCTGCGTTTCTTTATAGATTGCTTCGCGCTTGGTTGCGTCAAATTCTGCGGCTCCAGCGTTGAGATATTCGTCGATTTTAGGATCGCAGGCCTGAATAGCATTGACGGCGGTGCTACGCCAGATCATCAGGGCATTGTCAGGGTCGCCGCTCACAGCATTTGTCGAAGCAATTGCAACCTGGACCTGTCCGCTATTGGCTTGTTCCAAATAAGTAGCCGCCTCCATGGATTCAATGCTGGCAGTAACACCGATTTCGGCCCACATTCCCTGAACAATTTCTGCCATTGCAGCAGAATTGCTGTCTTCTGCCAGTTTGATGCTCAAATTGAGGCCATTTGGGTAACCTGCTTCCGCCAGCAGTTCCTTAGCTTTTTCAGGGTCATAGGTCTTAGCAGGCATTGACGCATGCATGGCTAAGTTGGAAGACATATAGCTGTCCGCAACTTGGGTGTTCGGCCCATAAATCGCAGATACC
>JAYFPV010000512.1:0-6089 GCA_034927465.1 Lawsonibacter sp. | reverse complement strand
TGTTATTTCGGCCGGCACCGCCGCCCGCAGCCGTCAGCTGGGGGACGCGACTTTGGCCGCCCAGAACGTGGCCGAGTCGGTGGAGGCGGCCAGCCTGACCACCCTGCGGACCAGCCCAAGCGATGCGCTGGGCGGTGTGAGCGCTGGTTTTTACTCCTATGACGGGAGCACCTATACTGTGAATTCAAACCCACAGCCGGACCGCGCGGACGTCTATTACATCGGGGTGTCCAACGTACAGTCCGGCACCTCCTACTTTAACGCCATGGTCACCCTAAAGGCCGACGCCGCCTACGCCGCCATGAATGCCAAGGACATCACCAGCTATTCTCCCATGGACGCGGTGCTGGCTCAATCCAGTCAGGCGGAGGACAACCCGGATCAGATCATCCAGGCGGCGTTTCAGTCAGAGGCAAACGTGGTCAGCAACGGCTCCTATTCTATGGATGGAAGGTCCCGATCCATCACGCTGGACGCAGAACTCAGCGACGATGGGCAGACCTTATCCGCCACGGTTACCTATGCGTATGTCTACACCTACTCCTATGACCGCGAGGAGTACGACGACTTTGGAAATGTGGAGACCATACATATTTCCAACGCAAAATTTCAGGACAGCCTGATGTATACGCTCTTTCCTCAGGGATACGACATGTCAGACGGCGCCCCCATGCTCTATCTGCTGTATTATCCCTGGTATGTCTCCGGTTCTCCGGATAAGATCACGGTGAACAACCTGGACAACGTGCTTTTCACTCTGTTTTTGGTGAAGCAGTGGGACCCCACTTATTCCAGCACTGGGCTTCAGGCCGCGGAGAGCACCTATGCAGCCAATCTATACCTGCGGCAGACCTGCGGCAGTGCGGATGGCGCCGTGATCTACTCCAATGCGGGCCAGAACCTGGTGACGGGGGATACCATCGGGGGCGTTACCTATCATATCTATCAGGGCAACTATTTGTATGTCAACGGGACATTCTCCGGGGAGCTGGTGCGAAAATCACCGGAAAACCGCATTTATGAAGTGACGGTGGATCTTTACGCGGGGGATTACACCGGCACGCCAGTCTACTCGTTCCACACGACCAAGCTGCAATAACGCGCGTCCCATCCGGGGCGGCGGAAGGGAGAAACGGCATATGAGACGAACCTGGAGCACCTGTCTGGCTGCGCTGCGTGGAAACCGCGGCTCCAGCATTGTGATGGTGCTGGTGTCTATGCTGGTCGTGTCCATTCTTGGTGCCGCACTGCTGTACATGTCCTATACGGGCTTTTTGATCAAGGCCACGGAACGGCAGGGGAAGGAGACCTTCTACGATGCCGCCGCCGCCATGACTGAAATTCGCTCCGGGATCCAGGAGGTGGTGACAGCCTCCATCGCCATCGCCTACAACAACATGCTGACTCATTACAGCGACGCCGGTTTTACCGGCGACAACATGACGGAAAAGTTCCATCAGCTGTTCCGGACAGACGTCCTGGCCTGGCGGCTCGACCCAAGCAATGCGGACACGACGCTGTTCCCCCTGATCTCTGGGTTCAACGTCTGCAGTTCCGATGTTTTGAAAGAATTCTTGACCCACCCGGAGAACGCCGTGCTGTCTGCCGGCACCGTCCGCTATGACAGCTCGTCCGACACCATGATTCTTCGGGATATTTCCGTGTCTTACACCAACCCGGACAATGAGTTAACCAGCAACATTATTTCGGACATTGTGATCAAAATGCCGGATTTTTATTACCTGGCCTCGGAGTACAGCGTCTCAGGTATTCCGGAATTTGCGGTGATTGCCAAAATGTCGCTGGCCCAGGTCATCGGGAACAGCCAACTCAACATTCAGGGCAGCGCTTACGCGGGCGGCATCACGCTCAGCGGCGCACTCAGTTCCCTGGAGATTACGGGCGGATCGCTCATTTGCAAAAACAATGTAACCGTGGCCGATCGGGGCCCCACGGACAGAAGTCGGCTGACGGTGACGGATGATGCGGCGCTCTGGGCCAAACGGATTTATTTGAATAGCGCAGGATCTCTGTCGCTGGAAGGAACAGCCTATGTGGCAGATGATCTGGCGCTGGAAGGAGACGGAGCCGCCGCATTGGTAAGCGGAAGCTATTACGGCTTTGGGCAGAGCACCACCGACGCGGCCGAGAGCAGCGCCATTGTCATCAACGGCCGAAACACCCAGTTGGATTTTTCCCAGGTCAGCCGTCTGATGCTGGCCGGACAAAGCTTTGTCAGCGACACCACCACGGCTGCGGCTGGCGCGGTCAGCGGACAGGTGATGATGGGAGAATCGGTCTCCGTCAAGAGCAATCAGCAGGCCTATTTGATCCCATCGGAATACCTGGAGAATATCTCGCTGAATCCGACCGTGCTTCCTGCCTCGGACAGTATTCCAACGGCCACGCTCTCCAACGCCCCGCTCTGGACCATCGACGGAGTGAGCAAAACACTGGCTGACTACAACATCACGCCAAAGACCGTGGTACTCCGGCGGGCCGGGGCCGGGAATCAGCAGGTTGTCTATTACTTTATGCAGTTTGCGTCCACGACCGACGCCAATCACTATTTTAAGGACTATTTCACTGTCAACAAAGATGAAATCACCCGTTACCTTGCGATGTACACCGACCTGTCCGACTTGGACGGCATTTCCCAGACCAGCGGATATGCCATTTACCAAAGCGAAGACGGATACAAGCTGCGCGGTTACGCTGCCCGGGACAGCTTGACAGCAACTTCCAATCAGCTGACGACCATGTTTGCTCAGCTAAGCAAAACTCTTTCCACAAATCCGGTTTCCACCACCGCCGCCGATCCTTACGAGTACATTGTCGATCAATCCAAGTTCTCCGCAGAAGTACCTGAGGGAGAGCATCTATGGTTTTACGATGGCAGCGATCCGGTTGCCTTGGCTGTCAACGGGGCCTATACAATTAATGAAAGTGCGCCCGATACGCTGAGATTGATCCTGGCTTCCGGCGACGTAACGGTTTCCCAGGATTTTCATGGTCTGATTATTTCCGGCGGAACCATTACGATGGAACGATCGGTCTATGCCAGCGAAGAAGATGTTGTGTCCGCCTTTTCCGCCACCAACGGGGATCTGAAATTCAGCGATTTTCTGAACGAGGGAGCGGGAGAGCATGACAGCACCGAAGACGGAGGCAGTTTTGGCAACTGGAACCTGGACGGAATGGTGTTATTCCAAAACTGGTCCAAGCATTGATGAAAGTTGGAAAGGGGGCGGCGACCCTGAAACGCAAGAACAAAGGATTTACTCTGATCGAGCTGATGGTGGTCGTCGCAATTTTTGGAATTCTGACCGCGGCAGTGGGCACGTCTGTTTCTGCCATATTCTCCAGCCAGAACCGCAAATGTGCCAGCAGCATTGATGCATTGTTGTCTCAATGCCGCGTGCTTGCGCTCAGTGGGGCGGAAGACCCGGTTCTCCGGTTGACGTTGGAAGCAGACGGGTATTACGGTACCATCTATACAGGTGCAACCCAACGCAGCCGCCAACGTCTGGGCTCGGAAGGGATGAGCGTCACCTTTACGGTGAATGGTGTTGAGTACAGTCTCTCAGAGCAAAACCTGAGACTGGCTTTTGACCGGGAGAGCGGCGCCTTGCTGAACCTGGACGAGGTAACGGGCAATTCACTTTCTGGCAGCTGCACCGACATCCGAGTGGGCGGTTATACCATAGAGATTACGCCCTCCACCGGCTACCATCGAATGAGCGGTTAAGTGGTGTATGAGCGTATGAAACAAAAACGGAAATGGAATGAAAACGGCTTTACCCTGATCGAGCTCGTGGTCTCCGCTGCGATCCTTGGTCTGGTGATTCTGACTGCTATGGGCTTGATGGTGGCCAGCGCGCGTACTTACAGCTCCGTGACCTATACGCTGCGCCTGCAATACGAGTCTCAGCTGGCTATGGCGCAGCTTCAGGAGGCCATCCTCGACTGCAACGGCGGCATTGTATGGGACGATGAGACCTTGTACGTTCTGGATACCGATTCCGAGAACCCGGATAACGACATGCTTCGGATCTTTCGGTATGACAGCGCCAGCCAATGTATTTACTATGGAAACAATTCTCCGCAGGCTGCCAGCCTTTCTTCCGATGATCTGCTGGCAGAGCACGTTTCAGCACTTTCTGTCTCCTTTCCTGACGGCACCGACGAAGGATACGTCAAGTCCGTCAAAATGGAAATTTCGCTGCAGCGTCAAAATAAGACATATACCGGAACCCAGACACTTGCGCTGCGCAACGTGCCGCTGACCGCGGCCGGGGTGAGCGATCTGCTGGCGGCCGTATATCCCTGACCACCTGTTTCATAGGCCTTTTGTTCCTTGAACGGAAAGGAATGGTTTGGATGAACGTTCATATAGAAAAAAAATTCTCCCGCAGGCGTTTGGCGGCGCTGGTACTTGCGTCCGCGTTGGGCGTCGCATTGCTGCTGGGGATCATGCTGTTCCCTGCCTCCGCATACCGCTCGCTGTCACATATCGAGACGATCAAGCAGACAAAGTCGGTTTTTACGGTTTTGGAGCTGGTTCCCCAGGCTGGCACCGGAAGCATGGGCTATTATGTTCCGGGCCAGGAGCCGACCGCCAACTGGTATGCTCAGATTGCGAAAGTAGGGCCTTCCGGCAGCGTAACCGGGCCGGAGGCACGCAAGGCGTGGGCAGATACGCTGTTTCAGCAGCTGACGGACAACGGAATGATGAGCAGCGGTGATTTAACTCCGCTTACCAGCGTTGCCGCATACGCGGAGGAGTTCCCGTGGGCCAATGACTGTAACCCAAGCGGAACGCAGCTGTATCTGACCAACGCAGACGGAACTCTGCGCACGGAGAAGGAGAGAACCACAGTCCGCGGCACATTCCAGTATCAGGGCATCGACAGCGCCGAATTTGATCAGATCAGCGTCCCCATTCTGGTCGGAGAAGGGGAATCCGGAACCCATGTCCAGCATATTCTGCGATTTTCCTATGCCACAGAACAGGCCGATGGATTTTATTACTATAATCCGACCTTCGCCACCGTTGATATAGGCAACATTGATTCCTATGAGGGGAAGGCCCTTTATCTTAGTATTCCCGCAGACGATACCAGCAACCCAACCTATGGCACCGAGACCCCAGTCGAGATCAAACGCTACGCCGGGACACTGGGACAGGACGGATTTGCGCTGGACCTGGAGCAAAGCTACTACTGTATGACACAAACCGGGCGGCCCTCTGCCGCTTGGAGCGTCTCGGCCCCTTACCGTGCTGAGGCAGATGGATTTGCCGAGGAGAGCGGCGGTTATTTCAATATGACTGTAGACGGCTATACGTTTGTGGGCAGCGGGAAGGGAAACTATTCCTTCGAGCCAAACAACAGCGCTGCCCCGGTTCCGGTTCAGTATGACCATGTTTATGTCTCAGGAGGGTATTCCAACAACAACTGGTTTTTGACTGATGTGTTTGACGAGGCCGATGCAGCGATCGCGGTTCGTGTCTACTCCGTTGTGCCGGGAGAGACGGATGCGTCTTCCCTGAATAACATGCTGGAAAAGGCGGACATGATTGTGCTGTCGGCCGGCTTCAATCTGGCCGGATCAGGCGGGTCGCTGGCAGGGCTTTACACGGCAGGCAACAATGACCTCACGGCATCACAGACCACACTGATTCAGCAGGCGCTCGCCAATGAACGCCCGATTCTGGTGGATGGGCAGCTCAAAGACGGAAGCGCCAATATTAACCAGTTGGTGTCTGATTTGATGGGGAGTAAATCAACGGCATTTGTGCAAAACAACCTCTACTGCTTTCTTCCAGACTCCTCCGGTACAACGCGCAAGGCGCTAGCCACCTGTGACTTTGCCCTGCCCTTTGATGCCGGGTACTCCACCGAGGGGGATCCCTATTATCCCGTTATGGCCGAGATTACCTACGAAAACTTCCTGCGCAGTCAGGCGGGGGGCGTGGACCCGCTGCCCAGTTCCGTAACCATGGGCAACTGTATTCGCTACATTATTAACTACAGCGGGCAGCGCGTTCAGAACGTCAAAAGTGAAATCAATGTCCTGGAGCTGCAGCC
>JAYFPV010000231.1:0-2232 GCA_034927465.1 Lawsonibacter sp. | reverse complement strand
CCGGGCTTTATCGTCAACCGTGCGCTGCTGCCTATGCTGAATGAGGCGGTTCAGATACTGGACGAAGGCGTTGGTACCGTGGAAGATGTGGACAACGGCATGAAGCTGGGCTGCAACCACCCCATGGGACCGCTGGAGCTGGCCGACATGATTGGGCTGGACATTCTGCTGGAGGTCATGCAGGTGTTCTATGAGGATCTGGGCGACACCAAGTATCGCCCCGCCCATCTGCTGCGCAAGATGGTCACCGCCCGCTACTTGGGCCGCAAAACCGGAGTTGGGTTCTACCTGTATGAGAACGGAAAGAAACTGTCGGTCAACCCGGTTCTGACCCGTGAGCATCGCCTGTTCGAGCAGATGTAAGAAATTCGATACAGTTTAGAGTGAAAGAACGCCCGGTCCGGCGCACGCCAGACCGGGCGTTCTGATAGACACACAAAAACAAAGAAAGCTGTTTTCGTGTGTCTATCAGAATGTCGCACGTGAATTAACGGCAAGGCGGTTGTTACAGCAGACCGCATTGGATCAAATTGGAAGTGCATTTTTGAAAAAAAGGCTGGAAAATCAAAAACGAGTTGACAAACAAAAAAAAACTGATATAATCGGCCTGTACAATTGAATAGCCTTATCAAGAGTGGTTGAGGGACCGGCCCTATGAAACCACGGCAACCTGCCTGCACAGCAAGGTGCCAAATCCGGCGGTAGTGTATCGCAAGATGAGGGTGTATCCGAACTTCGCGCTCCGCCAACATGCGGGGCGTTTTTTCATCCTCCAGACATAAAGAAAGGAAATCATTATGACAAAACGACTGTTTACCTCTGAATCCGTTACCGAGGGGCACCCGGACAAAATCTGTGACCAGATCTCCGATGCGGTGCTGGACGCAATTTTAGAGAAGGACGAGCAGGCCCGCGTGGCCTGCGAGACCACGGTGACCACCGGTCTGGTCCATGTCATGGGGGAGATCAGCACCTTCTGTTATGTGGACATTCCAAAAATTGCACGTCAGGTGGTGCGGGAGATTGGTTACGACCGGGCCAAGTTCGGCTTTGACGGTGAAACCTGTGCCGTCATTACCTCCATCGATGAACAGTCCCCCGACATTGCCATGGGTGTGGACAAGTGTATGGAAGCCAAAGAGGGAACCCAGAACGACGGGATGGACAGCGGAGCCGGCGACCAGGGCATGATGTTTGGTTACGCCTGCAACGAGACCCCAGAGGGGATGCCTCTGCCCATCTCCTTGGCCCATAGACTGGCCATGCAGCTGGCAAAGGTGCGCAAGGAGGGGCAGGTAAATTATCTCCGCCCTGACGGCAAAACCCAGGTGACCGTGGAATACAACGAGGACAATACGCCAAAGCGGGTGGACACCGTAGTGGTATCGACGCAGCATGGACCTGAGGTAGAACTGGAGCAAATCCGCAAGGACATGATTGACCTGGTGATTCGTCCGGTCATTCCCGAGCAGTTGCTGGACGCAGAGACAAAAATTTATGTCAACCCAACAGGGCGGTTTGTGGTGGGCGGTCCGCAGGGAGATTCCGGACTTACCGGGAGGAAGATTATTGTGGACACTTACGGGGGAAGCGCTCCCCACGGCGGCGGCGCCTTCTCCGGCAAGGATCCCACCAAGGTGGACCGCTCCGGTGCCTATGCTGCCCGCTGGGTGGCAAAGAATGTGGTGGCCGCCGGACTGGCCGAACGGTGCCAGGTTCAGCTGGCCTATGCCATCGGTGTGGCCCGGCCCGTGTCCATCCGGGTGGACACCTTTGGAACCGGAACCGTCCCCGACCAGACGCTGGAAGCGGCGGTAGAGAAGACGTTTGATCTGCGCCCGGCGGCTATCATCCGGGATTTGAAGCTGCGCCGTCCCATTTACCGCCAGCTGGCCGCTTACGGACACTTCGGCCGGACGGATCTGAATCTGCCCTGGGAGGCGACAGACCGGGTGGAGCAGCTGAAGGCGAACTTGTAACTGGAAAAGTATTTTGTTTGGAAAAGGACACACGGAATGATCCGCGTGTCCTTTTTTCTGCTTCAGGGGTGGACAAGAGACAAGGGAGTAGAGTAAAATAAAACATTGAAGTTCGAATGTCAGCGGTCAAACAGACACTGTGTGAGGGAGATAAGGCAAACGATGGACAACCAAGAAATTCTGAGCCGGGTGGACCACACCCTGCTGACCACCACCGCCACTTGGGAACAGGTGAAAACCATCTGCGACGAAG
>JAYFPV010000095.1:0-7821 GCA_034927465.1 Lawsonibacter sp. | reverse complement strand
ACATTGTTTTACCCCCCAAAAAAAATTAATTTTATATATACGTTTTAATAAGCCGATTCACAAAAGCCGGCTCTGTCTTTCTTTCAAGCAGTGGAGTACCTTGCTTTAATACTTCGTTTTTTTGATGATAAGTTTTCTTCTCCTCGTGATAAAGAACACCAAGCGGGATCCTGTCGCCGAATTCCATCGCTTTTTGCAGTGCGATGGTCTTGTCCGAACGGTCATAGGACTCGTCCAGCTCGTAGACTCTTTGGTTGTACCATGCAAAAGTATTCGTTTTATTGAAACTGACGCAGGGCTGCAGAATATCGACCAGCGCGTAGCCTTTATACTCAATCGCCTGTTTCATCAGCGATATCAGCTGCTCCTTGTGCCCGGTAAAGGCGCGAGCCACAAATCCTGCCCCGGATGCAATCGCCACCAGCACCGGATTAAGCGGTTCGTTAAAATTCCCGTCGGTCTGAACGCTGGTGACCAGGCCAATAACGGAGGTCGGCGACGCCTGGCCTTTTGTCAGGCCATAAATCTGATTGTCGTGAACAAAATGAGTAATGTCGACATTTCTGCGAATGTTGTGGATAAAGTGGTTTCCGCCTTCGCCGTAAGAATCTCCGTCGCCCGTGTCAACAATAACGGTCAGCTTTTCGTTGGCGATCTTCGCTGCGACAGCCGCGGGAAGGGAACGCCCATGGAGGCCGCAGAAAGCATTTGCATTGATATATTGCGGTGTCTTTGCCGCTTGACCGATACCTGCCGCGACAAGGACTTCGGAAGGCTCCCTTCCCAACTGCTCAAGCGCAGTTTTCAGGCATTCCAGAATGATGAAATTTCCGCAGCCTGGACACCATGCAGTCTCATACGTACAAAAAGCTTCCGCGCTCATTTTAACCCCTCCTTATAAATACGATCCGCAATCTCTTCCCCGGAGATTTGCCTGCCGTCATATTTCAGGATGCTGCCTGTGCAGACGATTCCGGTTTCCTCCCGAATCAGTCCCGCCAGCTGCCCGGTTGCATTCTGCTCAACGTTGACGATATGTTTGGCTTTGGACGCCTTTTCTTTCAGCAGTTTCTGAGGCAGGGGGTAGATATCGCCGAAAACCAAGGCGGCATAGTGCCTTTGCTGATCATTGTTCAATAATCGAACGGCTTCTGCAATCGGCCCCCAGGTGGAGCCCCATCCGAGGAGCAGCGCATCGAAATCATTCGGACCAATAAAATCCGGTTCCAGGAGTTCCTGTTTTAACCCCTCGATTTTTTTCATACGCTTGTCCATCATCTGCGTACGTACCTCCGCGGATTCCGTAATCCATCCGCGCTCGTCATGCTCATCGCTGTCAATTGACACGAGGTGCTTTGTTTTGCCCGGAATCAGACGGGGAGTAATCCCGTTTTCACTATACCGGTAACGAAGGTATTCGCCTTCTCCGTTGTATTCAGATGCGGGGTCGGCAACATGGATCCTTCCTGGATCGAACGGTTCAACGGTTGATGTGGCGTCTCCAAGATACTGATCGCTCAGAAGGATGACCGGAATTTGATACTTTTCCGCAAGATGAAAGGCTCGCATGGTCTGATAGAAGGCATCCGACGGGTTGCGCAGCGCGATGACCATCCGCGGAAATTCGCCCTGTGACGCGGAAATCACAAATTTCAGATCGCTTTGCTCGGTCCGTGTCGGAAGCCCGGTTACCGGGCCGGGACGCTGTACATCGATCACAACAAGAGGAATTTCAGCCATTCCGGAAAGACCGAGAGCTTCAACCATCAGGGAAAAGCCGCCGCCGGACGTGCCGGTCATGGCTCTTGCGCCCGCATAAGAGGCACCGATGACCATGTTGATAGCGGCGATCTCGTCTTCAGCTTGTTCAACCACAAAGCCGGCCGCGTCGCCCATTGATGCCAGAGTTTCCATGATAGACGTGGACGGCGACATCGGGTAGGCGGAATAAAAGCGAAGGCCGGCCGCAACGGCTCCGAGCGCAACGGCCTTGCTGCCGGAAATAAGCATCCAACCACCATATTGCCCATCAAGATGCTGATAACGCTTCTCGGCGATTTGATACCCTTCCTGTATAGCCTTAAGGTTAATGTCAAGATATTGCTGCTTAACAAAAATCCGGAGAATATCCTCCGTACCATCAAGTGTTTCGCCAAATAGTTTTAGAAGAATTCCAACCGCGATGATTCCGGATACGCGCGGATTACCAAGCCTTTTAGCCATCCCATCCATATCAACCTTTATCAGACGGGGATCCTCCGCGGATAATTTACTATCACAGAGAATAAAACCATTTTCTTTCAGTTGATCCTGATGAAGAACGATTGTTTCGTTATCAAGAGCTACAATACCATCCAATTGGTTGCTGTGCGAATATATCGGTTCGGTTGCAAAACGTATTAATGAAAAATTATGGCCGCCACGGACACGAGACATAAAATCCCTTACAGTGAACACATGGTAGCCGGATCGGTTTAGCAGTTTTTCCAGAATGGCCGCCGTCGTATCGATACCTTGACCGGCGGCCCCTCCAATCAACAAATTGTACATCTGAGTTTCCCTTCCTCCCGTATTTTCTTGTTTTGTTTTTATGCCTTGGAAAGAAATGACCATAATCAGGCTTGGCGGACACGCAGAAAATGAATAATATAATTACAGAAATCTGCGTGTTGAAAGCATGGGAAAGAAGTCATCAGACACTGTGTTTAAGCGGGAAGCAATCCGCCTTGCGTAAGAGCAGCACAAAAAGCACGCCCGCATCAGCCAACTTTCCGGAAAGCTCCGTATTTTTAGGTCCTGTTTCTTTTCTGTAAAACTCCACCGCATCGGCATTTGACACGACTTCAATTCACGAAGACTGCTGTTCGCTTCTCGAAGCAGGTTGTTTACATTTTCAGAAACAGGCCCCATTTTGCATTTTCATCTATATGGAACACAACTTGTACGGTTGCCGCAAGTTCACATTCTTTGCTGATACACAACCATTTTTTAATCAAGGATATGACGTTCGTAACAATTTGCGAGAATGAAACGGAAATTTACTCTTCCTTGACAAGGCAGCCCTGAGAAAATTCAGCAGAGCAGGCACCCTCTACAGAATTATCATAACTGTCTGTGCTTTCTGCCACGTCCTGCGAGGTACTTGCTTTTTGGGTTTCTTCTTTTTCCTTATCTTTGACTGGTTCTTTCATGAGAATGACCTCCTAAAATCTTAATTGTAATGGAACTATGAGATATTAATGGCTATCAAATGACCAGAGTCGGCGACGTATAGACACGTGTAGCCAATTCATTGTCGAGCATATAGAGGCCTTTGGGATCGTTACCGAATAAGTCGTATTTCTTGACTATGGTTTCTGTATTCTTTTCCTCTTCAATTTGCTCCTTAACGAACCAATCCAAGAACTGCATCGTACGGAAATCTTTCAGTTCATACGCTACTGCATAGATGTTGTTTATTGAGGCAGTGACCTTCTGCTCATGCTCATATGCCGCAGCTGCGGGTTCTCTGAAGTCGGTAAACGTAATGTCAGGAGCTTTGACATCAAACAATTGTATTTTTTCACTGTTATTCTGCAAATATTTGACGAAAAGCATGGCGTGATCACGTTCTTCCTGTGTCTGGACATAGAACCAATTCCCGAAGCCATTGAGTTCCTGATCGACACAATAGCTATGGATGTTTAAATAAAGATAAGCCGAATACCACTCCATATTGATTTGGTTGTTGATTAATGCTGTGATTTTTTGATTCAGCATATGTAATACCTCCTAGTATTCTTATTCTTTGACATGTTCATTTATAAACCACTCACGGCTGGAGCCACGCGGCTCCAGCCGTCTTCCGCAACTGGTTTTTGATTTCGCTGAAAGCTGAGCATTTATCTCAACTTTTCCATAACCCATGCAAACTACAGTATTCACGCGCCTGTATGACATCCTCCGCGATTAAGAATTCCGCTTCAGGCTTGTCCCCCGGTTTTAGTTCTTTTCTGTATACCTTCTCGGCAGTCTCGATCTCAATCCATTGAATATAGTGGTTTTCGAGCATAGGATGCTCAACAGATCCGACCTTCACCTTAACTCCACCGGCGATTTTTTCAACGACAGGAACATGCTTTTCCTTGGCCGCGTCAACTGTGTTTTCAGTCTGAAGGACCATCTCTTTGCCACAGCACACAAGCGTTCCGCCGCCCACTGTCAGCACTTCTACGATATTGCCGCATACGCTGCATTTGTAAACTTGTCTTTTCTGGATCATTTTTGTTTCCTCCTAAATATATTTTATTTTCAACAGCAGACATCGGCCTCGCTTAATATAAGCTGTTGTTTAAATATTAAAAAGCCAATAATTCTATAATTTTGCATCAATGAAGCGATAGTTGCCTATAGGTTCATAATTATTTGAGTGTTTTTATGTAACTTATGAAAGCCGTCGCTTGCTTTTCAAGATACGGAGCGCTTGCGATTAGTTCAAGCTGCCCGATCTGATTTACTTGCTGTTGCGCATTTGGTATCGTCAGTCTGGGAACATTCATGACTTTCATATTGAGAAAGCTTATCAGCGTTACAAGATGATCCTGGGCAAGACCGGTTCCTGACATGCTGGGGGTTATGCCGCTAATGGCCGCAGGTTTACCCGCCAGGACCTGCGGCTCGGTGTCGCTGACAGGGCGGGAAAGCCAGTCAATCAGATTTTTCAGCACGCCGGGGAAAAAGTGATTATATTCCGGTGTGAAAAACCAAATGCCGTCCGCGGCTTTTACTTTTTCACGCACACGTCTGACAGGTTCCGGTGCAGGGAATTCAACATCCTGATTTAGAAGAGGAACATCACCGAATTCAAGAAGTTCGAGTTCTGCTGCGTTTCCTATTGCTTTTTGCGCGGCCAAGGCCAGTTGTCGGTTATATGATTCCTTTCGAAGAGAACCTACAATTGCCAGTATTTTTATACTTGCCATTTTTATCAGCTCCTAGCGATTATTTTATTTTTCAACTTGCCGTTTCAGTGATTGATTCGGCAAAACGCTTTCCGAAATCAAAAGCGGCTTTGTAATATGATCAAGATAGATTTTCCTCCCGGCGAGGCTAAAACCTGTATTTTGGGACCGACTTCAAACAATTTTACCAGTGAACCGGACCGATCTGGTTCACTGTGACATAATAATACCTACCTTTTTAATTTATTGTTATACCATCTACAAGAGCAGTTTTATTTAGAGGCATAGCAAAGCCGAACTCCATGCGGTGCTGCATACGGCCTTCAATTCTGTGGAAACGTGCTTTTTATTGTTGCCCTTCAACCCCAGGGCAATAGCACTTCATTCTATAACAAACTGATCTTTTGCTGCTCCGCATTCAGGGCACACCCAATTCTCTGGGATATCCTCCCATTTTGTTCCCGGAGCGATGCCGTTTTCCGGGTCTCCAACTGACTCGTCATATACATAACCGCAAATTGAACAAGTATACTTTTTCATACTTTTTATCTTCCTTCTACCTATTAAATTTCTTTCATCCACAACCCGTGAAGATTGCAGTAGACAAAGGCCCTTAAAACCTTGCCGTCCTCTGTCAACGCAAAATAGACAGTCGGCTTGTCGTTCGGGGTAAAGGCCTTGCGCTGCCCGCCCTTCTCGGTCTGGATATATACCCAGTTAATATAATGGGCCTCCGTCATGGCATGTGGGACCGCACCAATTTCAACAGCAACTATATTACTGTTGTTTTTTACAACTGGAACATGCTTTCGCAACAGACAAGCGGGACTCCGGCATTATTTATAAGGCCGATTATGTTTCCTCAATGCTTGCAAATAAAAATCTTTGCTGTTCTCTTGCCATAATGAATCTTCCTTTCTGAATTTTTACTTTTATTTACTTCTCAGGCAATCTTTGCAGACGCCTTTAAAATATATATGTTTAGTATAAATTTGAAAATCGTTTAGACCCTCCGTCGGAATGTAATCGATACTGATATTAAAATCATAGATTTTACCACAGATTTTACACTTAAAATGCCCATGGCTTTCTATTTTAGCGTCATATCGAACTTCGTTATTTTCGATTGTTATTTCTTGAGCCAAACCTGCGTCCGCAAAAAGCTTTAACGTGTTGTATATGGTGGTTTTAGATAACGTCGGAAGTTCATCATGTAAGGCAGCAAATATTTGATCAATAGTTGGATGATACGGATTTGTAATGATGAACTTCAGTATCTGTAATCTTTGCTGAGACGGTTTTATGTTACATTCCTTTAGCTTTTTAGTGAGATTTTTTAAATTGTTGTCCATGACACACCTCATGCTCCGCTTTTCTGAAATTATTTCACATTTGTAATTGTTACAACATTAAGTATGTTATCACGAATAATATATTTTGTCAATATAAATGCAAAAACATAGGGCTCTTCGTTCATATATGTGGAGGTAGTGCGCCGCCATTGATGACCTCTGTCATTGTCCTCCGGTGCGGCATACTCAATGTTTCTCGCTGGAATCGTAGAGATAGTTCGCCCCAATAGTCGCTGTTATGTTTGTTCTGATTTATATCCACCATTTTTTACCTCCTTTTTGACAATAAAAACCCGGCATTCAAAAATGAATGTCGGCGTGAATCCTTGCGGTGACTGTGCGGCATGGCCTGTACTGGCTTGGCTCGCAGCGAGATGCGAACCACTCGCTAGGTATGGTTCGCATCTTTTTGTGCTTTCTTGGGATTTTCCCCAAGAGGAAAACTAAGAAACTTTATGGCGTTTTCAATCCCCAAATTTGTGCCTGTCACTGGGATGCGAACCGAGCGCGTCTCCCGCACGAGTTGGTCAGAAAATTTATGCTCTCGCAGGCCCATAAATATTCAAAAAAAGTTATAAAAAACGGCTAAATCATGTGATTTAGCCGTTTTATTGGTGGAGACGAAGAGAATCGAACTCTCGACCTTACGGATGCGAACCGTACGCTCTACCACACGGGCCGGTTTTAGCACAATTCAAACTATAAAAAATGGTTTGAAAGATGCTGAAACCGGCTCGTTTTCTTTGTTTTCGGACTTGCCGACAATGTGAATTTAAGTCGGCAAGAACAAAAACTGAAAAAGACCCAAAGGTGCGTAACTCGGGCGGCAATCACGCGAGTTACGCACCTGCTTTTTAAGGCCGGATGTGGCTCATATGCCTACCAGATGGTTCGCAGCCTATTTGCGCGGTAAGTAATGCATAAACTGCAAAGGTATGAGTAGTTTTATCTGCAATTTTTAGAGTGCTTTCATTTGACGTTAAAGAAACGTAGAAATTAGTATTGGTCTTAAGTGAAATCATCATAAAAGATTGACTTGTGGGAGATACAGCACCCGGCTCTTTAAGTAACACATTCCACATTTTCATTAGGAAAAGAATTATTTGGAACGCCTTTTTCAGATACTTCATCTATGTTTGGGATACCAAGCCCAAATTCTTCAGCAGATTCGCCTGAAGAGTCTCCTAGTAGCCTTTCCTCTGTGCCTGGTCTTCCGAGTAGGGACTGCTTAATTGCAGTTATCAGCTCACTACTAATCTCATGGTAACTTAGGTATTTTTTTGCTAACAGTTTATCTTTAATTTGCTTAACCCAAGTATATACACCACCATCTTCTGCACAGCCAGGATACCAAATTGTCTTATAATCAGGCCAGAGCTGTCCATCTTCACCAGATTTCTTAAGTTCGGCTTCGACCGTATTAATAAAGCTCTTGCAAACTCTCTGGTCAAAAGAGTCCAAAAACAATGAATTGCCTTTTTTATTTGGATCTGTTTGACAAGTCCAATCGTCCATATCGCCGTCTTGCT
>JAYFPV010000448.1:0-5589 GCA_034927465.1 Lawsonibacter sp. | reverse complement strand
CACACCAGAAAGGAATGAAGTGGAAGTATAAATCAGCCGAAGTAAGAGGCGCCGTTGATGTTGATGTCCTCACCGGAGACATAGGAGGCCTCATCCGAAGCCAGCCAGACGATGGTGTTGGCAACCTCGCGGGCAGTGCCGGCACGGCCCATGGCCTGTTTGGCACGGGATTCCTTCTCTTTTTCATCAGACAACTCGGCCCGGATGTCGGTGAGGATCAGGCCGGGGCAGACGCAGTTCACCGTGATCATATCATGATATTCCTTGCACAGCTCCATTGCCTGAGCACGGGCAAAAGCGATGATGCCGGCCTTGGCGGCACAGTAGTGGGCGCCGCCGTACACGCCGCCGCCGCATTTTGCAGAGACAGAGGATGTGTTCACAATACGGCCATAGCTGCCCTTGACCATGTAGGGAACGACCAGCTTGGAACACATAAAGGTGCCAACCAGGTTGACATTCATGATCTTCATGAAATCGTCCTTTGTCATGTTGGCAATGGTGATGGGCTGTGTAATGCCGGCGTTGTTGCAGAGAATGTCAATGCGGCCGTACTTGGCAAAAACGGCCTCAAACATGGCAGAGACAGAAGCCTGATCCGTGACGTTGACGCTGACGGCCATGGAATCACAGCCAAAATCGTTCTTCAGATCGTCGGCATTTTTCTGAGCGCCATCCAAATTCATGTCGGCGACCACAACGCTACAGCCCTTTTCCGCCAGCGCACGAGTGATCTCGCGGCCGATGCCGCGGGGAGAACCGGAACCAGTAACAATCGCAACTTTACCCTTGAAATCCATAATGATTTCCTCCTAATCACAATACCTTATAATATATGAATAATAGATAGACGAGAATTACTTCACCAGAGCCGTGGCGGTCGCTGCAATGTTTTCGGCAGTGATGCCGTTGATCTCCAGCAGGCGCTCGTAAGGCGCGGACTGGCCAAACTGATCCTGCACGCCGATGCGTCTTACAATGCCTTTGCCCATCTCGGCCGCGACTTCGCAGACCGCGCTGCCCAAACCGTTGAGAATGTTATGATCCTCCACCGTGATGATCTTGCCGATGTCGTTGACACAGGCGGAAACCGCGGCGGTGTCCAGCGGCTTAATGGTGTGCACATCCAGCACTCGGGCGCTGATGCCGGCGGCGGCCAGAGTCTCAGCGGCCTCCAGGGCAAGACGGACCGTATCGCCGTTTGCGAGAATGGCCACATCCTTGCCTTCCTTCAGCTGGTTCGCTTTGCCGATCTCGAGCTTTGTATTCTCATCGTAGATCACCGGAATGGCGTCACGGGTAAAGCGCAGATAGCAGGGGCCGTCCATCTCGGCGGCGGCGGCTACAAGCTTGCGAGCGGACCAGTAGTCGGCGGGCATAATGATCGTCATATTAGGCAAAGTACGCAGAACCCCCATATCTTCAATGCACTGGTGAGAAGCGCCGTCATTGGCGGGGGTCAGACCTCCGTGGGAGCAGGCAATCTTTACATTCAGCTTGGGATAGCAGATCTCTTGGCGGATCTGCTCACACATCCGCAAAGAGCCGAACACAGCGTAAGTCACTACAAAGGGAATTTTGCCACAGGTGGCCAGACCGGCAGACAAACCGGCAGCGTTTTGTTCGGCAATGCCCACGTTTACATGCTGCTCAGGGAATTTTTTGGCAAAGGCGGTGGTTTTGCAGGACTTGCCGATGTCGGCGTCTACTACATAAATATTCTTGTTGCTCTTACCCAGTTCAACGAGCTCATCGCCCAGACCGTCGCGCGTTGCAATCAATTTGTTCTCCATCTTAGATGCCCTCCTCAAGTTCACGCATCGCCTGCTCATACTGTTCATCATTGGGAGCCATGCCGTGCCATGCCAACTGATTCTCCATGTAAGACACGCCCTTGCCCTTGACGGTGTGGGCATTGACAAACTTAGGCAGCCCGTTCTTCGCGGTTTTGATCTTGTCGAACGTCTCCACAATCTGGTCCATGTTGTGTCCATTAATTTCATAGGTGTCATAGCCAAAAGCAGCAAATTTCTTGGTCAGGTCCAGCTGGGGCATAATCTCGTCGGTGGTACCGTCAATCTGAAGTCCATTTTTGTCAATAATGACAACGAGGTTGTCCAGATGATAGCGATAAGCGGACATGACAGCCTCCCAGATCTGACCCTCGTCAGCCTCGCCGTCGCCCACGACTGCATAGACCATATAGTCCTTGTTGTCGCGTTTTCCAGCCAAAGCCATTCCAACGGCGCAGGACAGGCCCTGACCCAGTGAGCCGGTGGAGATGTCAATACCGGGGCACTTGTTCATGGAAGGATGCCCCTGCAGTTTGGAGTTTTCTTTGCGTAGGGTGTGCAGGTCTTCCTTCGGGAAGAATCCAAGCAGACCCAGCGCAGAATATTGGATGGGGCAAACATGGCCCTTGGACAGCACAAAGCGGTCACGATCCGGCCAGCGCGGATTCTTGGGATCCACATTCATTTCACGGAAGTACAAGCAGGCAACAATATCCGCAATGGACAAAGAGCCGCCGGGATGGCCGGACTGCGCCTCGTAAATCATGGTGACGGCAGTCTTTCTGAGCTGCTTGGCTTTTTCTTTCAGTTCTGCAATGGTAATTTCCTTGTTCATACCACTCACTCCTTTTCAGTTTGAGGGACCGACATAAGCAAAAAGCGTGGAAAATCCTACACAAATGATCATGGAAAAGGGTGGTTTTTGAAGCTGCCCTCTGCCGAATGAAGGATTGTGTATTTTACAAATTAGACAAACTTTTCAATCATTGGAATCATCATAGCACCATGAACCTGAAATTTCAACCATCAAAACAACAAATTTATGAAATAGTATTTCATGCACAATCACGAAAAAAGGGTATAAATTCGAAGAAAAGGGAGTTCAAAAAGGAGCATTCCCGTTTCGTTAGATTGCCGACGGAAATGCCGGTGGAAAAATGGGGAAGTCTGGGAAGTTGACGCGAATAACTTGACATTATGACAAGGGAAGGTATAATCTTTAGCATAGCAATTATAAAAATTAACGAAAATATTGCAAAAGGAGATCAAATTCATGCAGGAATCCTTGCTTTACATCCAGCGGATCCGGGCGCTGTATCATACACGAGCATTTTCAAAGTCTGATCTGCTGATTGCGGATTATATCTTGGAAAATCCCGCCTGTGTTGCCTCATCCACGGCTAGTTCATTGGCTGGTGCTACTGGGACCAGCCCAGCTACCGTTGTCCGTTTTTGCCGCAAGCTTGGATTCTCTGGCCTTGCGGATATGAAAATGAGCATGATGTTTAACTACGTGGACAACGGAAATGCCATCATGGATCTGAAACAGGGCGACAGCGTTGGTGAGATTAAGCATAAAGTCATCAACTTTACAAAGGTGGTTTTGGATCAGCTGAATGAAACGCTGGAGGAAGAAGCACTGGCTCAGGCAGCAAAAATGATTGCCGGAGCAAACCAAGTGGTCATCATTGGCGAGGGCGGTTCGGGGACTATCTGTCGGGTGGCCTATGACGTATTTCTCAAGCTGGCTATTCCATGTCAGTTTGTGTCTGATGCATTTTTTCATGCCATGGTGATCAGTATGATGGAGAAAGATGACGTTCTGCTGATTATTGCAAACTCAGGCCGCCCAATCAACAGTGTTCAAAATGCCCAGCAGGCTAAGGAGAACGGCCTGAAGACCATCGGAATCGTGGGGCCTGCCAACTCGCCGCTGGCCAAGTATCTGGACATTGAGATAAGAACCAGCCTGTTCAACAGCGACTATTTCAGTGATTTATCCGCGGCCCGAACCTGTGAGCTGACGACGATTTCCATCCTGCATTCCATCATTGCTCTGGCCTGTGAAGACGAACAGTTGGAACGGGGCAGAAAAATCGCTCAGTCCATGGAGCGGAAGCGCCTTCCAATCAAATAATTGAACAAGAGTGTAAAAGCGGGCCTGCAAAATTTGCAGGCCCGCTTAAAATTGTCGTTAAAATTTTGACAATTTCGCACTTGAACAAGTCGAAAAGTTGCTCAAAAAAGACATTCACAAATTGTGGGTATTTCACTAAAATTTCAGTTTTTAACGATAATTACGAAAAACATTTCAAAATTCGGTTGACTTTTTCGAAAGAACTTGCTAATCTAAATTTGTGATGAACGTCAAAAAAAGAGAGATGGAACGGACAAAGGCCGTCGATTTAACCATTTATAAAGGAAGAAAATTGTGTATTTAAACAGAAATCGGTATGGATGTGAATGGCGGGAGACCGCGATTGACATAAAGCAGCGACTGAAATCAATGATTAAACGGGAGGATAAATTAGTATGAAAAAGCTTACTGCACTTGTACTTGCTCTGGCAATGGCCCTTTCTCTGGCGGCCTGCGGCGGGGGCAGCAAAAGCAATGCGTCCAGCGAAAGCTCCGCCTCCGGCAGCAGCGCTGGCAGCAGCGCTGCCAGCAGCACCAAAAATTATGATACGCCTGAGTTTACCCTGAAGCTTGGACACAGCGACACTACCAGCAATCTGGTTCATGTTTCTCTGCAGCACTTTGCCGACTATGTATACCAGCAGTCCAATGGCCGCGTGAAGATCGATCTGTATGCGGCTGAACAGCTCGGCTCCAACGCTGAGATGGCCGAGATGGTAGAGATGGGCACTCTGGATGCCATGATGATGCCGCAGGGCCAGTTGGCTACCTACGCACCCAAGATTAACACGTTGGGCCTGCCCTTCCTGTTCCCCAGCTATGATGCGGTGTATGCCGTGCTGGACAGCGAAATCGGTGACGAGCTGGTGGCGGATCTGGCTGACCGCAACATGATCCAGCTGGCTTACTGGGAGAACGGCCTGCGTCAGGTGACCAACAGCGTCCATCCCATCAATACCCCAGAGGACATAAAGGGGCTGAAGATCCGCACTCCCGAAGATTCTATGACCATGGCGATTTTCAATGCTCTGGGCGCTTCTCCTTCGCCTCTGGCCTTCTCCGAGCTGTATCTGGCTTTGCAGCAGAAGACCTTTGACGGCCAGGAGAACCCTGTCTCCAACATCTATGCCAACAACTTCCAGGATGTCCAGAAGTACATCGCCATTACCAACCATAAGTATGAGTGCAAGAATATGATCTTCTCGCTGAGCACTTGGAACAAGCTGCCCACTGAAGTTCAGAATCTGCTGCTGGAGGCTGCCAAGACTTACGGGGACGAACACCGCAAGGCCATTGTGGACAGCGCTGACACGATGCTGGCGGAGCTGGAGAAGGCCGGCATGGAAGTCACCCGTCCCGACACCACTGCCTTCCAGGCTGCTACCGCTTCCGTCTATGATGACTTCTATGCTCAGAATGACTGGGCGAAAGACTTGGTATCCCGGATGCAGGAGATCATTGCTAAGGCCGGTTAAGCAATTGCACCTCTGAATAAAAAAGAACGAAATGTAATATGGTGTTTGGGTATACAGGGGCAAAACGCCCCTGTATACCCAATAAAAAGAGGTGGATATCGTGAAAGCTTTTGATAAATTTTGTGGTCTCTTAGACAAAATCGCATCTATCGTTACCGTTACGATTATGGTATTTATTACAATT
>JAYFPV010000393.1:0-7296 GCA_034927465.1 Lawsonibacter sp. | reverse complement strand
TTAGCCAGGGCACCGCCATCCAGTTTCAGCTGCTGCCCAATCAGGAGAGCCAGCCCTTTTTTCCCGCATTCACCAGCTGGGAGGAGCTGCGCCGTCTGTGCGGCCCAAAAAACCAGCAGACTCTGGTCCTCACCTTTGCGGACTATGCCGGGATGATTTTACGGGATAATCGGGCCGCCGGTTTTGTCGTGGACCCGCTTGGATCCTGCCTGTCCTTTGACCGCGCCATGGTGGAACACTTGGTGCGACGGAAGGAGCTGCAATCCAACCGCGCATAACAAAGCTGGCTCCCCACAACGCACAAAAAGCGCCCTGCGGCAGTTCTCTCCTACTGTCCGCATCAAGCGCCGGCCTTTGCCCCATACCTCCCTGCTTTTTTCCTACCTCTTTCATTTGTGACTCTCCCTGACCGCCAGATGGCTTGCGGGACAGGCATTCCCGCCGAGTCCCCCCGGCTGTGAGCATACACACGGCCGGGGTTTTTCCCGTTTGTTCAAAGGAATTCGTCTTTTCTTTTCACGAAACTATATGGTATAATTTTCATCATTATTTGAGGATGAGGTGCCTTCCATGTTTGTCAAGAATCCGGAATATTTTCTGACCATTGTCAAAGAGCACAGCATTTCCAAAGCGGCGGAGCATCTGTACCTGTCTCAGCCCTATCTGAGTCAATACTTGGCCAAGTTGGAAAGCAATCTCGGCGTAGTGCTTCTGGATCGCTCTCACAGCCCCTTGAAGCTGACGACAGCAGGGGAACTGTTTTATGCCTATCTGGAGCGTCAGGGCTATCTGAACCGGCAATTAATCAGCGATCTGCGGGACCTTCAGGATAAGAAGCGCCCCATGCTTCACATCGGCGTGTCACCCTGGCGCGGCTCCACCCTGCTTCCCGACGTGCTTCCTTCGTTTGCCCAGCAGTATCCCGACGTCCAGGTGATTCTCCACGAGGCGCCTGTTCCGGAGCTGGCACAGCTGGCCGTGGGAAACGTCACCGACTTTTGCATCATGCACATCCCCGGGGATCTGAGCGAGCTGTCTTACGAGTTGGTCATGCGGGAGCATGTTTTTCTCATCGGCCACCGGGAACACCCCCTTCTGCGCGGGTTGGACAGCCCTTATGACCGCCCCAAACACTTCGCCGACCTGCGACTACTGGAGCACGAGCGGATTATCATGCTCCCCTCCGACTGGCGGCTGTCCAAGCTGCTCCACAACACCTTCTCGGTGCTTAATGTTGAGCCGCAGAACATTCTGGTCACTACCAACAACACCACCGCCATTAACCTGACGGCAGAAAATTTGGGATTTGCCTTCCTTCAGGAGAGCGGCATCTCCCGCACCCCTTATCTGGACAAGCTGGCCTGTTTTACCATTGGAGATCCACCTCTCACCTGCCCCATGGCGGTTGTTTATAAGAAAAACGGCTTTTTGTCCCCCGCTGCCCGCACCTTTATCGATCTGACGAAGGACTATTACCGCCGCTTCAACCGTTCGCCGCTCCCCTCTTCTTCCGCGGCCGACTACCAGCCGGAACCATAACGTTCTGCAACTATCCGTTTTTATCCCAAATCATGCGCTGTAGGAGCAACGCGACTATCTTAGCAGCCTGCGCTCGGGTCACGTTTGCCGCTGGGGCAAAGCTACCGTCACGATTGCCGGAAAGAATGCCCTTGTTCATCGCCCATCAGATCGGTATCATGGCCCAATTTGAAATACTTCCGTAATCAGAAAACTCTCTGATCGCCATGCCCTCGATGTTGGAAACGTCTAACCCCGCATATTTTGCATAGTTGTACAACATGACCGCCATTTGCTCGCGTGTTATACTCGCGTTCGGATCGAATCTGCCGCCCGAGCCTACGGCAACCCCGTTTTTAAACGCCCACTCGGCAGATCTGAAGTACCAGTCGGTGGTCGAAACGTCCGTAAACGACGAAGTCGTATATTCGCTTAAATCGTTACCGGAGAGATTGGCCAGAATCGTCGCAAACTGCGCCCTCGTTATTACCTCGTTCGGGCTGAAGGTTGTACTGCTCGTTCCGCGAATGATATTTCTCGCCGCAAGGAAGCTGACGTAATCCTGATACCAACCGGATACGTCGGAGAAGCTCACGTCATAATAGCCGACCGCGTAGGTTGAGAAATGCGTCGTTGTGAAGGTCACGGTATGGGCAGAAGCGTTGTAGGCACAGTTCGGTACCGTGGCCAACCCACCGTCGCCGGAAACGTAATAAATAACGATCTTGTTCTCGTCTTCGCCATTGGAAAGGGTATACGGGAGACTCACCGTCGCCGTCCCTCCGCCAAGATCCGAAATAGTTGTATTTCCAGACGCAATCCTTAGATCATATACGGGCCTGTTTCCAATCCGCTCCCTGCCTTCATTCGTCAGACTGGCTTCGTTGTTTAAGGCGGCCCGTATAGTTACATCACCGTTAGTATATGAATTTATTTCTGAGAGGGAGATATCATCAAGGGTTACGGACGCCGCCGGAGATGAGATCGTAAATTTATCAACCCCACTACCAACTGCATCATCAATCGCTGACTCCGGTAAAGTAACCGCTATGCCTGTTGTATTATGATCGGATTCCGCATTCATTTGAACGGCAATGTTTTTCAATCCGTCTTTTACAGCTTTCTGATTCACTTGATTCACCACAGCTCTCATCTGGGAGGCAGATAGCAAAAGGCGTTATCAGTGGGAATGCGGAATAGCGGACGGAGCAACGCAGAGAATCATATGCCGCAAAAGCCCATTGACATAAGCCGAAGGCCGACACCGATCCGCAAGGTTCCCATGTCCTTTTACACGGAACCTCTGCCATACGGCGAGTAGGGAGATTTCCAGCGGGGCAACGCCTTTTGGAAATCAACGACAACAAAACAGGCTGCATATTCCCGCAGCGGGAATATGCAGCCCTTTTGTTATCATCAACCCGTTCGTGTAGTTCCTTGTAACCTGACCTAAGCGGAGGTCTAAACACGCTTCACTTGCTTTTCAAACCTAGTAGAACTGTTCAGAGCATTATAAACAATACACTAAACCACCTGCGGCGGTATGATGGGAACAACCACATGACGACCGGCGCCAAGGAACTGGATGGAGACACCATCATCAAGGGCTATCCGTATGATGCCAACAGAACCACTGTGTCCATTCTGCCTTTCCTCGTCACCAATCCAAGTGGGGCGTGTCCTCCCTTGCACTGAATCCTGATCTTGACGAGGCTAATCTGAACCAGTATGATAGATTAAACTGGCTGGTGCAAGTGGAGACGGGAACCACCACCCACGTATGGGACGGCAGCAATCTGGTGATGGAGCTGACGGGCGACACGGTCACCGGCAAATACCTGTGGGGCATCCGATGGGGTGGAAATACAGGAGTTTCAGTCTGTACTGTGCCGGGCACACTTGGCGTAGGCATAGATTACGTGCAAGTATGACATGCTGGTGAAAATAACGCTCTGGATGTTGTGATTTCTGTCTCCGAAGATGTAAAACCATGGACTGAAGGACATGCCGCTGCATTATATACCTACACAGTAAGAATTAATGCATTTAAAGAAGCCAAAGGACTTTGGGAGGCAGCCATTCAGGAACTTAAAAAACAAGGGATACTTTTGATAAGCCAAAGAAACGCAAGATGCGTATCAACGATTCAGAGCAGCGCAGGATGCTCTGATTTTTAATTTCACAGGCGCACTGAATTAGGCCAACAAGCCCCGCTTGTCAGCCAGATACAGGTTCGCCAGTGCAAACATCCGATGAAGTTTTGCATCCTGTTTTCGCCGGTCTCTGTATCATGTCTTACGATAGCCAAAAAGTTCCGTTACAACACCGAACACAGGCTCGACCTTGGCACGAAATTTGCCCCTGTGAATGCGTACAAACGCTATTTTATCATACGCTACCAGCTTTCACTATTGTGTGGTATTGCATTAGAAAAAGTGCGCTTTTTTGCAGATAGTTCCCGCTTTAATGGAGCCGCTTCCATTGCAGAGCAAAATAACATTTATTCAGTGATCATTATTAAAAAGTGAGGGTTCAAGATGAGGAAACGAGAGTTAAATGGTAAATCACTGGTCGAAGTAGCTGTAGATGAGATTATTCAATTGATTCTGGACAACGGCATGAAGCCCGGGGACAAGCTTGCGAATGAGTATGAGTTGGCTCAGCAGCTCGGTATCGGCCGAAGCACGCTTCGTGAGGCTACCAGACGGCTGGTTGCACGCAATATTCTTCAGGTACGGCAGGGATCCGGTACATTCGTCTCCGATAAAAACGGAGTCCCGGAGGATCCTTTGGGGCTCACCTTCATGGGCAATGACCCCAAACTGGCAATTGAGCTACTGGACATCCGCCTAATGCTGGAACCGGAAATTGCCCAGATGGTGGCCCGAAGCGCGTCACCTATGCAGATCCAACAGTTGTATAATTACTGTCAGAAAATCGTAGAGCTGGCCGATTCCGGCCAGGACTATTCCGCCGCAGATGCTCAATTTCACCGTTTTTTGGCGGAATGCAGCGGAAATGAGGTTCTCCGCAACTTGATCCCCATCATCGCGTCCTCCGTTAATGTGGTAATCGCCACCACCAACGACGAAAATCGCAAACAGAGCATCCAGCAGCATAAGCAGATTGTTGATGCAATTGCTCGTCGCGACCCTATGGGTGCCCGGTTTGATATGATCCATCACCTAAACACGAACCGGGAGTCCATCCTCCGGCATCTGGACGAAAGCAAGAAAGCAAATCCGCTTTTCTTCAACTTGCTATAATTGTTTTTCTGAATTCCGAATCTTTGCGTCTTCTTTTTTAAAAATTCGTCAGATGGGTTTGTGTCAATATAAACAAATTTTCCGGATCCATGTTGTGAAAAAAGTGGAAATATTGTGAATTACGTCCTAACTATTGACGGAAGATAGCAGCGGTGATACTCTTGGCTTGTAAATACATCTGATGAATTTTAGAGGGATTCATCGATGAACAAAATCTTAAAGGAGATTGTTAAAATGAAAAAGTGTCTCTCCATGCTGTTGGCCGGCGCCATGATTGCCTCTTTGCTGGCTGGCTGCGGCAGCACCGCTTCTTCCTCCGGCAGCGCCTCCCCCGCTTCTTCCTCCGCTTCATCCTCCGGCAAAGCAAAACTGACTCTGAAGTATGCCCTGACCGATGGTGAAAACACCAACTATGCCGCCGGGGCCAATAAGGTGGCTGAACTGGTGGACAAATACACCGACGGCCAAATTCAAATCAAAGTCTATGCCGGTGCCACCCTGGGCAGTGAAGCCGAAACTGTCGAGAGCTGCGCAAACGGCGAAATCGACATTGCAACCTGTGCTAACAGCGTTCTGGAAAACTACTTCCCCACATGCGCTGCGCTGGAGCAGCCCTTCCTGTGGGACAGTGCCGAAGAAGCCAACTATGCCATGGGCAACGAGACCGGTAAGCTGATGAGCGCCGGTGTTGAGGCCGCCGGCATGCACATGGTCGGCTGGATGGAGTCCGGCTTCCGCAATATCTTCTCCAAGGATCCCATCCAAACCATCGATGATCTGCAGGGTGTGAAGATCCGCACCATGAGCTCCAACCTGCAGACCGCCATGTGGAACAGTTTCGGCTGCGTGGCCACTCCCATGTCCGCCACCGAGCAGTACACCGCTTTGCAGCAGGGCACCGTTTCCGCCGTGGAAAATGCAATCTCCAACGACTGGGCCGGCAACTATTATGAGGTCGCTCCCTATGTCACCTGGTCCAGCCACTACTTCTGCTACATCATGCTGTGCATGAGCGACCACGCCTATCAGCAGGTGAAGGATCTCGGCCTGATGGATCAGTTCATGCAGGGTGTCAATGAGGGCTGTCAGGCACAGTGGCAGTATCTGGTTGACTTCAATAACGACGCCGTGAAGAACCTGACCGACAAGGGCGTCACCTTCTATACTCTTTCCGACGGCGATATCCAGACCCTGAAGGATCGCTACGCCACTTATGTGGGTGATGCATCCAACAACATCTCCTTCGATCAGTCTTGGCAGACTGCCATTAGCGCAGACAAGGGTTCGTTCGAGAAATCTAAATAGATCACAGGTCATTGTGAAGTAAATCAGGAACCGCTTCCCGACGCCCGAGATTTACATTCGGACGCCGGGAGCGGTTTCGCCTGTGCGGAATCAAAAAAGGAGAGCAGCAGATGAACGCAATCAAAAAAGTGCTCAACTGGCTGGACAAGTCAGAACGTCTACTGATGGTGCTAGCCTTTGCCATCATGGTGGCTACCATGTTCGGCAGCGTGCTGGCACGCAACGTTTTTCGGGCTACCGTTTCTTGGTTTGACGAGCTAGCCCGTATCTCAATGGTATATATGGTGCTGCTTGGTGCAGAGGCTGGGCTTCGAGACGGAACGCAGGTACGGGTCACCGCGGTGATTAGTAAATTTTCCGGTATCTTCCGCAAAGTGCTCAGCATTTTGTCCCAGATCATTATGGTTGTCTTTACCGCATTGATGACCCGCGGTGCTATCTTGAATATCCAGAGCAATATCGCGCGCAAAGTTACAACCACAAGCCTGAACTGGCCTATGGCAATTCCCTATATGGCGCTGGTCATTGGGTTTTGCATTATGACATTGGTACAGCTTGGCACGTTGGTTAAACTGGTGACGACTCCGTCCAACAAATTTGGGGAATCGGAGGAAGAAGCATGAGCGGATTGATTCTGTTCGGCGTTTTCGCTGTATGCCTTATTGTGGGAGTTCCCATTTCCATCTCCTTGGGTGTCTCTGCCACCGCCATGATCCTGCTGGCTCAGAATATCATGTCCCCTGCCACTATTGCCGCCATTCCCCTGCGATTTTATGCCGGCCTAGACAGTGTCTCGATCATGGCCATTGCATTTTTTGTGCTGGCCGGCAACCTGATGACCAAGGGCGGTATCTCTCGCCGGATCGTGAATTTCGCCAGCATCCTGGTTGGCCGTGTCCGAGGCGGTATGGCCATCGCCCTGGTCTTGGCCTGCGCATTTTTTGCGGCACTCTCCGGTTCCGCTCCTGCCACCGTCATTGCCATCGGTTCCATGCTGTACGCGGATATGGTAAAAGAGGGATATCCCGGCCCACGGACCGCCGGCCTGCTGGTAGTCAGCGGTGGCCTGGGTCCGGTCATTCCACCCTCTATCATCATGGTCATCTACTGTACGCTGACAGGCGCTTCCGTCAGCAGCATGTTCAAGCAAGGCTTGATGGTAGGCGTTATAATCTGCGTCGTTCTGATTGCCGAGGTTATTTTCTTC
>JAYFPV010000301.1:0-3500 GCA_034927465.1 Lawsonibacter sp. | reverse complement strand
CATCTGGGCCAGCAGGGTACATTCCTTGACCAACTCATAGGTCTTGGTGCTGTACATCAGGCTGATAGACTGGTCGACAGCATCAATGGTGCCGGCGGACAGAGCGCCGATCTGCTCAGAGGAGGACATGGCCATGGGACTCGCACCCAGAGCGTTGAAGCAGTCCAGATAGGGGGAAGATGCGGGGACGCGCAGCTTCAGGCCCTTCATATCCTCGGGAGTCTTGATCTGGCTCTTCCCAAGAACGTGACGCATGCCAGCCGTGAAGTTGCAGTTGATGCAGTGAATGTTCACGGCGTCCAAATTGGCAACGATCTCAGTGAACAGATCCGTGTCATAGAACCGCACGCACTCTTCGGCGGAATCAAACACGAAACCAGCCTGAATGGCACAGGCATCCGGATAGTAATCTTCCCACTGGCTGAATGCGGTCACATACATCAGAGGTGCATCGCTGCGAATGGCTTCCACGCAGTCAGCGGGGGCCCCAAACGTGTTGTTGGGATAAACCTTCAGGTCAATGCCGCCGTTGGTGCGTTTGGCAATGTTCTCCGCAGCAGCCTTTAACTCCACATTGACCTGATCCATGTCGCTGTATGCGTTGGACAAGCTGATGACAATGGGAGCGGTGGTTTCTTTTTTGCTGGTAGCAGCACTACTGGCAGCAGCACTACTGGCAGCGGAAGATGGGGTTTTGGTGCTCCCGCAGGCCACCATGCTCAGTGTCATAGCTGAAGCCAACATAAGTACGAAAAACTTTTTCATGCAATTACCTCTTTTTCATTTCTTAATTCATAGAAGTCCGAATCCGAGCATGTAAGGATCAATATCTGCGCGTACTTTAATGTGGTGACGTTTTAGGGGGCCTCCTTCCTGCTGATCTGGCACGAAGTGCTTGAGCGCTTCGATGCGAAAGTAAAATGAGTGTTTCAGCGGATCGCATCCGCTATCCTGTTGACAGGTTTGGGGTCGACAGCATAGTCGAGCATCACCTTTTACTACCAAAACGAGATATAACACACAAAAAAACGAGTGTCAATATCGAGAAAGTAGTGACAAATGCCCGTTTTTTCTCTCTTCTCGTGATATTTGCTGAAATAATTTAGTAAATTTCATGAATTTCTTCTTTGTGAATAATTTAACCCTTTGTTTTCCTGGTTTCTCAAGTTATGGAAAGCTTTTCTTCCAGATCAGGCCGTCCTTCTTAACGTCATCCAGAACTAAATAATTTAATAAATATTAAGCAGTATTTTAGTGAAATTTTTTTCATCTTTTTAAACTAAGTTCAAATCGCTTCATTTTCTAAGGTCGCGCAAGATGAAAGCTTGTATTTGATGCATTTTTTGTTGAAAGCGTATTGAGATGTTGGCGTCTACTTTTTAATAGACTAACAACACTTCTCCTAGTTTACTTGGTACACCGCTTTGTGCTGGATCTAACGATCAACTTCGGGGAAAACTCCACTCGCATCACGCTAACAGGGCCTTCGTTTTCTACTTGGGCGATATGCTCTCCCTCGATTTTCTTTACCAGCATCTCGACTGCTTCTCGACCTTTTCGATCCGCAAAGTGTTCAATGGTAGTAAGCGAGATGCTATTGTATTTTGATACCGCAACATTGTCGCATCCGCAAACAGAATAATCCTGTGGGACTTTCTTTTTACGCTCCAGCACAGCATCAATAATGCCGAAGGCGATCATATCATTCATCCCTGCGATTGCAGTAATGGGCAGATTTTGCTCCACAATCTCACCTGCAATCAAATATCCGACTTCATACTCGGTCAGCTTCTTCTTTTGCTCAATTCCCAGCGTTTCTGGGGTGAGTACAGTCAACCCCTCATTGGGGTTTAAGCCATGCTCCCGCATCGTATCTTTGAGACCCTCTACACGCTTTATTCTGGCAACTTGCTTTTTCTCCAATGACGTCGTGATGTATGCAATGTTCTTATGTCCAAGAGCAATCAGATGTTCCCCAACGATGCAGCCCAGCTTATAACTGTTCAGTTCCAGTGTATCCACACTAATATTGTTGTTCTTGTCATAGACATGAACGATTGGCTTTTTCCAGGACAAACGTTGAAGTGCAATTGCATTTTCCGGCTGGTAGAGGAAAAGCACTCCCTTAAATGGTAGCTCCCCGCAGATTTGCAGAATCTTCGTTTCCTCGTTTACAACACGCGAGGTGTTAAACGCCATCAGGGAATAGCCCAATTCCCGAGCTCTTTCCTGCATGGCACTGATCAGTTTCACATAGTGCATATTATCATAGCTGGGGCATATTGCCATCAGCAGATGGGTCTCTGTCATGACATTGTTGCTGAAGCCGGTGTGCATTCTCCTATATCCAAGCGTATTACAGGCATCAAACACCCTTCTTCTGGTTTCCTCCGGAAACTTCATATCTTTATAATTGTTTAAGATCATTGAAACCGCCGAGGGAGAAACCCCTGCCAACTTTGCAACATCTTTTGCTGTCACTCTCTTCTCCATCGAAAAGCCGCCTTTCCCCATAAATCTACGAAAGCACAGTTGTTAATTATTTTAATAATACGTTCAATTGACTGCTTTTTCAACACCTTCTCCCAAAATAAGAGTTTTCATATTTTTTGGATTTCCTCTTGACAGAAATTGTTTTTTTGTTAGAATGATAGCAGGTTTGGGAAATTGAATAATGGGTCGATTAATCACCTACTACCCCTGTCGACATGGAGCATTGATGTTTCCATGTGGGCAGGGGTCTTTGCGTTTTATAGCATCGTGTAAGGTAAGTCTGCAAACTACAGCGATCACGTGTTCGTCCGCCATCCAGCTTCGGCTACATCACATTTTCTGATGGCCGTACACCTTTTGAAGTGTCTGACAAGTCCGGTGGACTGAGGCTCACTTTGACTGCTATACCACGCCAAATATGTAGAATCGAGGAACCCACTATTATGAAAATGTACGATACCCCCCACGCCCTTGCTGACTATCTGGGGAAATCCTTTACCTGCAGCTGCGGTCGGGAACACTCCGTTGTGCTGCGCTACGTCAGCATTCGTAAGGACGCGATGGAGGATTTGCCTGAAGTCATCGGCAAGCTGGGTGCAAAAAGTGTCTATCTCATCAGCGATTCCATCACTTATGGCATCGCGGCTGAAAAATGCGGTGCCATTCTAAAAGCAGCCGATATTCAATTCAAAATCATCACGCTCAAACACATTGCTTTCGACGAAGCCACGGTTGGCGAAATACTGATCAATACGCCCTCCGACTGCGATCTCTTCATTGCCGTGGGGACGGGTGCCATTAATGATATGACCCGTTTTTGCAGCTACCGTCTCGGTCATTCTTTCATGACAATCGCCACTGCGGCACCAATGGACGGCTTTGCCTCCTCAGTTGCCGCGCTCAACGTGAACAACCTCAAGACCACCTTTGACGCACAGACTCCGTTGGCCATCATCTGCGATACGGAGGTGCTCAAGAATGCGCCCTATCGTATGATTGCAGCAGGC
>JAYFPV010000239.1:0-6884 GCA_034927465.1 Lawsonibacter sp. | reverse complement strand
AGATAGAAATTCTGGCATGGATGCGTCATGGGACAGAACGGTTTCAGCTGAGACGGCAAAGCTTGTGGTGTCTTTTCCGGATGTGAAGCCGAGCGCTTGCTCCATGTTGCTGCTGGCGCTTTTAATGTAAACACTGTTGCCCGCTTCCTGCAAATCAGAAAAGCTAATGGTTCCGTCGTCAGAAGCCGTCACTTTAATCAGTGTGCTGGCCTTCACATACTGACCCGAGCTGGTCGTCACGTATGCTGCATCCAATTTATCTCGGATTCCTTGGGCTAGAGCATCCGCATCCTGATAAGCATCCAGTTCCCCGAAGCTGAGGTCAATCGGTTTGGTTCCGTACGCCAAGGTCATGGTGCCGGAGATGTCACTGACCAATACCGACTGAGACCAATTGAGTGCCTCGGAGGTGCTGACTAATTTGCCGTTGACCACTTGGGCAGCGGCGTTCTTCAAATCGGTGTTTCCGATATCGACGGAATATTTGGCAGCCGAGGCCAATTGCTTGATTGCGTCGATTTGAACATTGCTGCTGGTTTTGCCGGTGGCGGAGACCATGGCGGCGTTCGCACCCTGAGAGGTTGTTGCCACCGCCTTATTGAAAAAACTGGAGCTGTACAGATTCGTATTTGAAGTATAGGAGGTGTACTTTGTGTTAAGGGACACCATCTTGTCAATGATGCTCCGGTAGGCGTCCTGTTTCCATTCCAACACCTGGGTTTGCTGCTGCAGCGTCGTAATTTTTTTCTGGTATCCAGACACGCTGTTTTTAATCATTGCTTCGGTATCCATGCCACTGGCAAGTCCGCTGATGATGTTTGAGTTTCCATAAATGCTGCTGCCGGCACTGCTGCTGGTCAGACTGGTTATTGAAGCCATACGGTTCACTCCTTTCAAAAAAGTGTATTTACAAAAAAAGGTTCGGGCGGCTATTCATTTTTCCATCATTTATATCGACATAGAAAAGAGGAAAATGAAGAGGGCATATCTAATTTTTTGATTTTTCACGGAGGGATCAAAATGAAAAAAATTATTGTTATTACGAATCAAAAGGGCGGAGCCGGGAAGACCACCACTGCGCTGTCCCTGATCAATGCCCTGCATCTGCGTGGATATCACGTTTTGGGAGTGGATTTGGATCCCCAGGGAAGCCTGGGTTACAGTGCGGGGCTGGATATTGAGAATAACAGCACCATTTACGAGGTCCTGAAGGGAGAGACCTCCATTCGGAAGGCCATCGTCCGGACAGATTTGGGAGATATTCTTCCATCCAACATTCTCTTGTCTACTGCGGACGTAGAGTTCAACGTGCGTGGGAGAGAGTACCTGCTCAGGACAGAACTATCCAAGGTGGAAAGCCGCTATGATTATGTCATCATTGACACGCCGCCCGCGCTGAATGTGCTGACCGTCAACGCTTATGTCGCATCGGATGCGCTCATTATTCCCATGGCACCTGAGATTCTTAGTCTGTTGGGAATTTCTCAGATTCGTGAGACCATTGAAACGGTTCAGCACAATTACAACCCCAACCTGAAGGTTCTCGGCATTTTACTCAACCGATACAATGCCAGACTGACGCTGAATCGGGAAGTAGAAGAATTGGCGGAACAGGTTGCACGGATGTTGGGGAGCAAAGTGTTTCAGACAAAGATCCATGCAAGTGTTTCTGTGGCCGAATCACCGGCACATGGGCAGAGTGTACTGACCTATGCCCCAACTGCAAAACCGGCTATGGATTACATTGCCCTTTTGGATGAGATTTTAGGCGCTGAAGAGAACAGCGAGAAAGGTGACGAATGATGCCAACCGGGAAAAAGCCGCAAAAGACAAACAAAACTGCCCATGTACTGAACCTATTGGCGGGGGATTCGGATGAAAAGATAGAAGCGCCAGGTTCGGAGCGGCTTGGGGCGGACGTGTCGCCGCTACATGCCAAGCCAGTGCAGACAGCTGTCTCTTTGGATCGGGCGGAGGAGCAGAAGCTAGAAGGAGAAATCAAATCAGCGCTGGAGGAGGCGTTTCTCGTGGAGAATCTTGAACAGACAAAAAAGGAGGGTCAGCAGGAAACATCGGAGTCCTCTAACCTGCAAGATGCACCGCAGACCGAACCGGAAGAGCGGACAGAAGCAGAGGCCACCGAACAGTCGGAACCAAAACCCGCGCCTGTACCGGTTTCCGACTCGCTGGAGGGCTGCCGACCAACAACGGAGATACAGGGAGTTTCCTGCGTCAATGTGATGCACGCGCTGGTGGAAGAGAAGGTGGATAAATATATTCGCCTGTTCGGACTTTGCACCTGTCCCCGCTGCAGAATTGATGTAAAAGCCCTGGCGCTGAGCAATCTTCCGGCGAAATATGTTGTGGTTGGGGAGCAGGAGCGGATCCCGATGCTGTCGGTCTATGAGGGGCGCTACAATGCTGCGGTTGTTTCACAAGTGATGTGGGCCTGCAAGAAAGTCATGTACAATCCAAGACATCAGCTGTAAGGATTCGGGCCAGAGCCGCCGGCGGCTCTGGCCCGCTTTAGGATTCCGCTTCGGCGTCGTGCAGCTGGGTCAGCATGGCAAGCAGTGCCTGAGGCTGGGAGGGCCCGTTGGCGGCTTCCCGATTTGCGTCCATGGCACCCAGAAGCTCGCTGCGAAGGATCGGCACTTCTTTCGGAGCTTCGATTGCAAGCCGTGTCCCGTTGAGGTCGGAGGAAAGGACGGTAATTTTAATTTCATTTCCGATCAGGAACGTTTCGCCTGGTTTGCGTCGAAGAATCAGCATACTTTGCCAGCCCCCTGACGTTCAAATTCCGACAATGGGTGGCGCATGCCATACGCTCCGCGGTCCAAAATCACCTGCATCGCTTTGCGTGTCTGTGGGTTAATTACAACGGGACACTTCAGATTCACGGTGCTGTTTGCCACCGGATTTTTGACTGCGCAGAACACATAAAAGCAGAGCTCGCGAACCGTGGCTGCCTCCATGGTTTGCAAGTCCTCGGCGGGAAGATCCGGCGCATAGGCAGAGGTCAACGCAAATGGATCCATTGCGACGAAGGCCAGCTCCGGCGTGCGCACACTTTGCAGACAGAGCAGAGTTCCATTGCTTTCGGCAAACGGCAGCAAAAGGAACGTATGCTCATCCTCATAAGCAAACAGCCCCTTCGGGAAGGACAACACGTCTTCCAGATCGTAGTCAATGACTCCGAAATATTTTGTAGATAGGTTCAAGACAGCACCTCCTGCTCTAAGCTTCTGTATCCAGCGGAACATAGCTGGGATCCGTGGAGGGAGGGACATAAATCGGACCGCCCACATACTTGATGATCACGTCGGGCATCTGCTCGACGGATATTTCAATATCACCGGGAGTAAACTTAAACTCGCCGGCCCCAATTTTCCAGTCAAAATTCAGCTTATCCATTTCGTAGCGAATTTGTATCTGGCCGTCCTCCCACTGAATGTTGGGGCCTGTGGTGGGCAAAAACGACAGGCCCACGTTGGTCATGACATGTTTTTCCTGCGCTTCTTCCGCAAATTGAGTCACCAGCTCTTGCCCGATTTTCGCATTCAGAAGCAACTGCCCCTGGCGCGCATATGTTGCAGTGGCCTCATAAGCGGACTGTTTTCCCTTTTGCGCGGCCTGATCTACGCTTTGCATCGTGGTGGGGGAAATGGAGCTTCTGGCGTCGAAGGTATCCAGGTGCAGTCGAATGGGGCGGCTTTTGATATTCAAGCCTCCCTCGGTCCGGCTGATCTCCATTTCTGCTGTCCCACGGGTATGCTCCAGAGAGGCATCTTTGATGTTCATTTGAATTTGAATGGGGATTGTTTTGATTTCAATCAAGGGATACATAAGATAAGAAACCCTCCCTTTTTGTCAGTAAGGTAGGTGCTGAATTACAGCCGGGGCTTCAGAATCAGTCCATATAATCCAACAA
The DNA here is from genome assembly GCA_034927465.1 of Lawsonibacter sp. Taxonomy (GTDB): domain Bacteria; phylum Bacillota; class Clostridia; order Oscillospirales; family Oscillospiraceae; genus Lawsonibacter. The sequence goes on along the minus strand of JAYFPV010000239.1, from coordinate 2,953 downwards.
CGATTGAGACAGAAGGCTGTTGCCGACCTTTAAGGCCGCGTTGTAGCAATATTGCGCCCAAGACATGTCTTTGATCGCGTCGGCTGGATCACAGTCTTCAATTTCGGTAATCTGTTCATTTAAGGTGTCTTGCGTACTCTTCAGCCGCGTGACGTTGGTGTCCAGAAAGGTAGCCTGAGAATCCAGCTCGGTATGTTGGACGCTCAAGTTGGACAGAGCCGTCTGGAGTTTGTCGGTTAGCCGGTTAGCGGTCTCCTCGTCCGTGTCGGACGCATAGTTGCCGGTGGTCGCATCGCAGGAGGATAAAATATTTCCCAGCTGTTTCATGATGGAACAAATGTTTTTGGGATCCCCGTCCGCATCCATGCCATAGCCCAAGTAAGTTAACCCGGAAAGAGCGGAATTGAAGGCGCTGGACTCGATCATGGAACCATCATTTGCCTCCTCCAGGCCAAGGCCAATATCGACGTATGTGGTCTCACCCGCCATCAATTTCAGCGATTCATAGTCCGCGCTGCCTGTTTGCACATCCACATTGACCCCACGATATTGCAGAGTGCCGTCAGTTCCCCAGGTAAACGGAACGTTCAGCCCATCGGCACCGGCAAAGACAAAGTTGTCTCCATAAGTAGTATTCATGGTTTTTAACACCGCATCCGCAGAACTTTTCAATGTTTGTCCTAGGGATTGGCGGCCCGAAGCGGTGGAATCCGTGAGGCCGCGCAGGGCGGAAACGTTGGCCAAATCGCTTCCCAGATCGTTGACTACGGCATCAACCGCCTTCCAGGCAGTGTTGTACTTGTTGGCCACGGCGTTGTTGTTTGTAATCTGCGACGTGGTGTTCCACAGAGAGCGACGCAGCTGAAAGGCCTGACTGGCGGAAGCAGGGTCTTCCGCATAGGAATTAAAGTTTCGGTTGGTAAGCACTTTTTCGGAGGCGCTATTCAACTTAGTTCGAGAGCGCATCAGGTTCGATTTATACGCATACAGGGTGCCATTTGTTGTCACACGCAGAGACATGTTAATCCCTCCTTTTACAGCCCGGCCCGGCCCGTGCCGTTAATCAATTTATCCAGCATCTCATCAATGGTGGTCATCAGGCGGCAGGCGGCGGAATAGGACTTTTGATATTGCATCATTCCCATTGCCTCATCGTTCAGATCCACGCCTGAAACCGCATCCCGATCTACGTAAAGTTCGTTCGCGGAAGAGGAATAGTTTTCCAGCATAGCCGTGGTCGTTTTTGTGTCATTGGCCAGGACGGAGGAAATGTTGGTCAGCATTCCCTGAAAGCTTCCGGTATAAAATGGGGTACCTGCGGATGGAGAGTCCTCACCGGCCGGAAGGTCGCCCGGGGCATAATCCTCATCTGCGGTCAAAAGGTAAAGGATGTGCGCTAAGTTGGAGTTATCTGTGCTCTGTTCCTGTGTCTGCGCCGCTTTGGACTGCAACAGATGAACGGATCCCCCTGCCCAACTTTTTGCAATGGAGATGTTTGACGCGGTAATTCCTGCTGTATCGTCGCCGTTTCCACTATTGCTGAACAGCGCTCCGCCATTATAGTAGGAGTATTCTGCTTTCATTACATATTTGGAACTATCGGTAGTGATATTGCCGTCTACATCTAAAAAATCGCCGGTTTCATTGGTCTTATAAATGACGTCATCACCCAGCGTATTTGCATGATTCAACACGGTGGCAAATTTATTGGCCAATGCGTCCAGTGCATTTTGATAGTATGGAATGCCACGCTTGATGGCCGCGTTGGAATCAACCGTGAGATCATCTGCCGAGGCGTAGTCGCCTTTTTCTGTCAGCAGTTCCCGGACTGCCTGGAGTGAGCCGTACAGGTCGTTGTCAGACAGTGTCAAGGGCACAGAGCCGTCCAATACCTGATTATTTGCGTTTGTCAGCCCAGACAGGGTGAGATCAAAATTGGGACTGTCTCCCAAAATTGGATTGTCGTCCTCATCTTTTCCAGTCTCTACCTGGGCAATTGAAAACTGTGTTCCATAGACCCCGTCAATCAGCGTGGCGTTCTTTGTGGAACTTGCGGCATCATTTCCGGCCATCTTGATCACCAGCTTTTCCACCGTCAAGCCGTTGCCAAGATCCTCCTGCCCGTAGGTAACATTAATGCGGACATATTGTGAAAGTTTGTCGATTAGTTGGTTGCGCTGGTCTTTCAGCTCTAGCGCATCTCCGCCATGAATTTGACTTTTACGAATCGAGCCGTTTAAATCCCGGATGCTGGTCAGAATGGAGTTGACCGTATCCAGATCTTGATGAAAGGACTCCGCTTGGTTTCCCATCAAGGTACTGAGTTTGTCGGCATATGTATTAAACAAAGAAACCAAAGAGGAGGCAGAGGAGCGCACCAGCGTGTCATACGCATCTTTGCCTGCACCTTGGGTGACCAGGTTTTGCATTTGCCCGATGAGATCGTTCAGCTGCGCCTCTACTACGCCTTCTCCATCATCACCCATGCCCACTTCATCCAAAATGCTGGATAACTGCTCCAGACCGGATGATTTTGCGTCCATCGCGCCCACACTGGATTGCTCATTCCGGTATCGGATATCCAGATAAGGATCCCGGAGCTGGGAAACCCCGGTGACCAGCGCACCGCTGCCGATCCGAACATCCAGGCCGGATTGATAGCGGTCGGCGCCCCCCAAATAAAGGCTGCTCTGGTCAAGGCTCTGGCGGGTGTAGCCGGATGTGTTGATGTTGGCGATGTTGTTGCCGACGACCTCCAGCGCTTTCTGAGAGGCATAAATACCAAGCCTTGCGGTGGTAAAGGTGCCGAATGTTGAAACGCTGCTCATAGCGTATCACGTCCTTCCGAATTCGTGACGTTATTCTGCCGCGGAATCTGGAGGTGTTCCGCGGAGGGACGGCCTTTGATTCCGCGGCTTCCAGCTGAGGCATGACATCCCGTTTAAGCGCGGAT